>CAUBUJ010000006.1 GCA_958439155.1 uncultured Veillonellaceae bacterium | reverse complement strand
AAAAATGTTTGGCGGCAAGAGCTCTAATGAGTACTGGGAAGAGCTGGTTGATAGGATGGATGGCTGCGGGGATAGTGTATCAATGGCGGAAAAGAATAGTAAACACGAATAGCCGCATAAGCGTCAGTGTTGACAATTCTTTTCCGCCATGATGAGAAGTGGTCAGGCAGCCATCTTGTGAAGTGAATAGCTATAGGAGCTACGGCTACCTAAAATTTGTTGCATTTGATCTTGCAATTTTCAAACGTTTAAAAAGCAGGGAAATCGGGGCGCTTGACAAAGATCACTCTATCGTGCTCCTTCCCATTTCCGCCATTGAGCAGCACGGGCCGCATCTGCCGGTTGGGACAGACACGATCATCCTCCGCTCGCTGCTTCAGAATTTTTCGAAAGTGACTGGGCATTTTGAAGGGGAAAATGTCATTATCGCCCCGCAGATTACGGTAGGGAAGAGCAATGAACACATGGCGTTTCCCGGGACGATGACTTTGACGGCTCATACACTTTACGATGTGCTTGATGAATATGTGAGCTGTATGGTGAAGCACGGCTTCAAAAAAGTGATGCTCACCAACAGCCACGGCGGCAATACGGATATGCTGAACCTGATCTCCCGGGATATGCGGGTCAAGTACGGCATTGAGGTGTATGTATTCGACTGGTGGTTCACCAATTTCTGGCAGGATATCATGAAAAAGGTGAAGACCTCCAAGAGTCCTTACGGCGTGTTCCACGCGTGCGAACTGGAAACTTCGCTCATGCTCTATATTGATCAGGATCTGGTGGATATGGACGCGGCGGTGGACGAAACACCGGATGCCCAGTTTGCGAAAGACAAGTTTATTTCCCTCTATGGCCCGATTACGATGGGCTGGAAAACCAATGATGTGTCCGCTCACGGGGTTATCGGCGATCCGAAAGAAGCCACCTATGAAAAGGGAAAAATTTTCATGGATTACGCAGTGGAGAAATTGACTGCCATTGTGGAAGAAGTTCTCCATTTCCATTATTGAGGGATTATGAAACCAATTTTTACGTTTGACCATTGTTCTTACCGGTACCGCCGGAAAGGGAAAAATGTCCTCCATGATGTGACTCTTTCCATTGAGGAAGGTGCAGTGACGGCGATTGTAGGGAAAAGCGGATGCGGGAAGACTACTCTCGCTTCTCTGCTTTCCGGTGTTATCCCCGGCGTTATTTCTTCCGGTCTCATGGAAGGCAAGGCTGAAATGGCAAGGCCTGCTTTCATCGGTCTGGTTACACAGTCCCCGGAAAGCCAGCTCTTCGGCTATACTGTGGAAGACGCTGTCTCATTCGGGCTGGAAAACCAGAATATCCCGCGGAAAGAAATGGAAAAGCAGGTATCAGACGTACTGGAGCTTCTCCACATCAGCCATCTCCGGCATCGCGTGGTAGAGCGTCTGTCCGGCGGGCAGAAGCAGGCGGTATGCATTGCCTCGGTTCTTGTGATGCAGCCGGAGCTGCTCGTTCTCGATGAGCCGGTGAGCTCCCTTGATCCGAAAGGGAAGGCGCTGGTCCAGGATATTCTGACACGCCTCCGCGGCGCCGGCCAGTCCGTGGTGATCCTGGATCAGTTCATTGATTGGTGCGCGGACTGCGTGGACCACGTGGTCGGCATGGACGCGGGGACAATCGTCTTTGAAGGGACTCTTTTGGAATTTCTGAAGGACAGCGGTCTTCAGGAAAAGCTCGGTGTGACTGTACCTGCCCCAGCAGAATTGTACCATTTGGAAAAAGAATCCCACCGGGATTTTCCGCTCTGCGTCAATGTGGGAGCGCTTGCGGAAAAACTCCGCGGCCGGATCGGGATGGGCCTGGTGAAGGAAAAAAAGGCGGCTGCAGGCGGAGAGATCTGTCTTGCGGTGCACCACCTGCGCCATTGTTACGGAGATTTTGAGGCGCTTTCCGATGTGAATGCAGAGTTCCGCAGGGGGACGGTAACTACGATCCTGGGACAGAACGGAACAGGGAAAACCACCCTGGTTCACCATATTAACGGGCTTTTGAAGCCGACATCAGGGGAGATCCTGATAGATGGAAAATCGATTGCCGGGTATTCGGTGGCGGAACTTTCCCGAAAGGCGGCCCTTGTTTTCCAGAACCCGGACCAGATGCTCTTTGCTGATACTGCGGCGGAAGAGATCGGTTTTTCCAGGAAACAGCACGGGGATCCCATGGACGAAGCGGAAGCGGTCCGGCTCCTTGCGGAAGCGGGCATGGGGGAGCTGGCAAAAGCGTTTCCGCTGAATCTCAGCATGGGGCAGAAACATATGATCACCATTCTGGGGGCAGCGGCAAGCGGCGCGGACATTGTTATTTTTGATGAACCCACCCTCGGGATGGATCTTGCGATGAAGCGATACCTGGTAGAGCTCATTGGCCGCCTCCGGAGCCGCGGAGTATGCGTCATTCTGATCAGTCATGAATTGTCTTTTGTCTGCGAAGTGAGTGACCAGATTCTGCTTCTCCATGAAGGACGGATTCTTTTCTCAGGCAGCACGGCGGACGCTTTTGCCAGAACTGACCTCTTTGAGAAAATGAAAATGCCTCTTCCTGACATGGAAATCCTTTCGAAGGATCTGGGACTGTCCAGAACTTTCCTGACGGCGAAAGACTTCTATGAAGGGACGGAATGGAAGGGGGACCGCGTATGAACTGGCTTGCCTATATGGACAGGGACACCTTCTTTCACAGGCTGTCGCCGGTGACGAAGATTCTCTGGTTTATCGCCATGAGTCTCTTTGCGGCGGTGCTCCGTGATCTGTCTCTGATTGCGCTCCTCCTTGTTCCGATGCTTCTTATCTGGTGGAAAGCGGAGCTTTTCCCCCGGATGGGACTCCTTTTCAAGAATCTGCTCCCTCTTTTCCTGTTTGCTCTTATTATGTGGCTCTGCATCGGTGCTTTTCACGTAGATGATCCCGCAAGGACGCCTATTTACCAGGCAGGGCGCATCTGTCTGGAATATGCGGATATCGCTGTGGCGGTGACGACAGTTCTCCGCATTTTCCTGATGGTTTCCGTGTTTTATACACTCATTGTGACCACCAATTTCTCGGAAATCATTTATGGGCTGCGCCGTCTTCATGTGCCGTATCCCGCCGCATTCGGGGCCGGTCTTGTTTTCCAGGTGATTCCCAATATTGTGAAGGAGTTTCATACCATTCTGGACGCCCAGCGTTCCCGGGGACTTGAAACGGATAAGGGGAGCCTCGTCACGCGGGCGGCCCATTACTGCCTGATTCTGGTTCCTCTTTTTATCCGTGTCCTCGGGACAGCCCAGAATATGACTCTTTCCATGTATATTTACAAACTGAATTTCAAAACGCCAAGGTCTTCCCTGAAGGATATCCGCGCCGGCAGAAGCGATGCTTTCTTCCTCGGGGCTTATGGGATTTTCCTGGCAGCGGTGCTGGCGGCGGCGTTTTTGAAATAAAAGAATGGAGACTCACAAATTTGTGAGCTGTCATTTTCAGAAAGAAGGATTTTTTTCATGAGCGAAAGCAAATCTTCCAATTCAATTTTGAAAAGTATTATTTACGGTGTCGTGTTCGGCGTACTGACCGGCGTTCTCTGGGCGTACCTCAATCCGGTGCCGATCATTCCGGGGATGATTCATCTCCGTCTCTTCTCCTTTATTCCGCCGGTGGTAGGCATTATTTTCGGGATGAAAGCGGGGTTCTGCTCCGGCTATATTGGAACTGTAGTCTGGGGCCTTCTGGCAGGGACCTTTATTCCCGTCCATTCCCTCATTGGTGACGGCATCGGCGTAGGCTTGACCGGTCTCATTCCCGCTATGATGGTCGGCGCCAAGTACAGCCTTTCCGATATTGCGGAAAAGAATTCCCTCATGTGGAAATCGCTGTTCTGGAGTGTTCTGGCCGGCGTTATTATGATCATCATCTCCTGCGGCAGTCTGGCCATTCTGGGGATCTTTGATTTCTGGTGGGGCGTATTCTGGATCGGCGTCGCAGATATTCCAACCATCTGCCTGACCCCGGTTATCGCGAAATACCTCGCAAAGAAGCTGCAGAACGTAAACAGCATCGACGAAATGCGTTCCTGAGAAATTTTTCCAAACGTATATTCTGTAGCAAAGTCTCCGGACAGGGCATTCCCTGCGCGGGGATTTTTGATTGGGAAAACATAGTCAAGCCGAAAAAGAAGAGGCACGAAGGCGGCATCCAGGCGCCATGCAGATTTCTTTTGGGAAGCGGCTCTTTTATCTTCGTTTAAATTTCGATGGAAAAATTGTGCTATAATACAAAGTGTTTTCACTGGCAGGACCTGTTTCAGGTTCCTTTCAGGGCAGGGCCTTCGCAGAGACGGCTCTTATTATTTGATTTGGAGCACAGCATGATTACACTTGAACATGTCTATCTCGAATATGGCAAGACGAAGATTGCTCTGCGGGATATCAATATTCACATCGACAAAGGAGAATTTGTCTTTGTGGTAGGTCCTTCCGGCGCGGGCAAATCCAGTTTTGTGAAAATGCTCACCCATGAGCTGATTCCCTATAAGGGAAATGTAATAGTGAACGGCGTAGACGTACGCCGTTTGAAGAAGAGCAAAGTTCCTTACTACAGAAGAAAACTGGGAATCGTATTTCAGGATTTCCGCCTTCTTCAGGAAAAGACGGTTTTTGAAAATATTGCCTTTGTTCTCCGTGTGACCGGGGCGAAAAGCAAGAAAGAGATCCAGGAGAAGGTGGACCGCGTGCTCGATCTGGTCAATCTCCGCGGCAAGGCGAAGGAACTGCCGTCCCAGCTGTCCGGCGGCGAGCAGCAGCGTGTGGCTATTGCCCGGGCTCTTGTGAACCGGCCGCTTCTCCTGATCGCCGATGAACCCACAGGGAATCTGGACCCGGCGACGTCCGAAGAAATTATGGAGCTTTTCAGCAATATCAATCATATGGGGACGACCATTATTATGGTGACCCACAATAAAGATCTGGTGAATGCCATGCACAAACGGGTCGTGAGCATTGAAGACGGCCAGATTGTGAGCGATGTACAGAAGGGAGGCTATGACCTGCATGCTTAGTTCCTTAGGCTATTTTTTAGGGGAGACCATGCGCTCTTTCCGGCGGAATAAGTTCATGGCAACTGCTTCTGTTCTGACAGTGACTCTTTCCATGTTTATTCTCGGCACATTCCTCGCGGTGGTGCTCAATATGAACCATATGGCGGCGTACCTGGAGAATCAGGTGGAAATGAGTGTGTACCTGAAAGACGGACTCACGACGGAGCAGGTCATGGGCGTGGGGCAGCGGCTCAAAGCGATGCCGGATATGACGGAAATCACTTTTACCAATAAAGACCAGGCCATGAAGGAATTCCGGGAACGTCTCGGCGATCAGGCGGGAATTCTCGACGCGGTGAACGGCAATCCTCTTCCTTCCTCCTACAGGCTGTCTTTTGCCAATCCTTCTTCCTTGAAAGCGGCGGCGGATATGGCTTCTACTTTCAAGGAAGTGGAGTCTGTCCAGTATGGGCAGGATATTATTGAGCAGCTCTACAAAGTATCCCAGGCGATCCGCGTGAGCGGCATCATTTTGATTGTTTTCCTGGCCGGGGCAGAGCTTTTCATTATTTCCAATACAATCCGTCTCACGGTCTTCGCCCGGCGCCGGGAGATCCAGATTATGAAGTACGTAGGCGCGACCAATGGATTTATCCGGTGGCCTTTCCTCTTCGAAGGGGTCATTATCGGACTGATCGGCTCAGGCATTGCGTCCGCTCTTCTGTGGAAACTGTATGCGGTGACGCTTTCCGAGGCGGCCGGCGCGGGACTCCTCTTCATTCCTTTCATCGGGGTGTATCCGTTCATGCTCTACATCACGGTGGCTCTTCTGGCGGCAGGCATCCTGATCGGCGCTTTGGGCAGTTCCATTTCGCTTAGAAAATACATGAAAGTGTAAACCTATGAAGAGATATAGAAAAGCGGCGGCGGCGCTTGCGGCAGCGCTCTTCCTGGGGGCTTCCGGGGCGGCTGTGGCGGATGACCTGGATGACCAGCTTTCTGATATTCAAGGGCAGATTTCGTCAGCCCAGGCGGAGCAGATGAGCGCCCAGGCTCTCATTGAAGAAGTGCGGGGCCGTCTCAACGCGATTCAGGCGGAACTGGACGCAGCCAATGCGAAGCTGGCGGATATCCAGAAGCAGCAGGCCAATTTGAATGAGCAGATCAGGAAGAATGAGATCGCCCTGCAGAAAGCGATCCATGATCTTCACGCCAGGCAGGCGGTGCTCGCCCGGCGGGTGCGGGCGATTTACATGCATGGCCAGCTGAATTACCTCGACGTGATTATCGGTTCGAACAGCTTCAGCGATTTCGCGAACCGCCTGGAGCTTCTGAAGCGGATCATTCATGCCGACTTTACGCTGATCCTTGAGATCCAGGACCGGCAGCGCGCCATTGAAGCGCAGCGGGCGGAACTGGACCGGGAGAAGGCACAGCTCAACGCGCTCGAGGCGGAAGCGCAGAAGACCCGGGATGAGATTGATAAGCGCCGGGCAGAGCAGCAGAAAGTCATGGACGAGGCGAAAGCCCACAAAGCGGCAGCAGAGCAGGTGGAACGGGATCTGCAGGCAGCCAGCGCCGATATCCAGGCGCAGATTCAGGAACGGATCCGCCAGAGAGAAGCGGCGGCTGCGGCAGCGGCTTCCAGCGGCGGTGCTGCGGCGGACAATTATGTAGTCGGCACAGGGCAGCTCTCCTGGCCGTGCAGCGGCCCCATTACGTCGCCTTTCGGCTACCGCATCCATCCGATCTTCGGTACCCAGATTTATCATTCCGGTATAGATATCGGCGTGCCGGAAGGGACTCCGATTCATGCGGCGGACGGCGGTACCGTGATCGAAGCGGACTGGATCGGCGGATACGGGAATGCTGTCATTATCGACCATGGAAACGGTCTCCAGACGGTGTATGCCCACAACAGCTCGCTCGCGGTGAGCGCGGGCCAGTCTGTGTCCAAAGGGGAAGTTATCGCCTACGCCGGGCAGACAGGCTACGCTACAGGCCCGCACTGTCATTTCGAAGTGCGCGTCAACGGCGAGCCTACCGATCCGATGGGATATTTATAAAGAAGATGTACAGGGCACTGACTGCTTTCATAGAGAAGGCGGCCGGTGTTTTCCTGTATACAGAGGGAATATGATGAAATTTTCATTCACAAAAAAAGAATGTCTGCTCTGGTGCGTATCGGTCGTATCCGGCGCGGTGTCACTGTCGGGCGCGGCCCTTCTCGCGGCGACAGATGACCCGGCGGCGCTGATGCGGCTCATTGGGACGTATCGTCTCATTCACGGAGAATATTTCCGTCCCGTGTCGGATACGGAACTTCTGGATGGGGCCTCCGCCGGCATGGTGCATGCTCTCGGAGATCCTTACTCTACGCTGATTACCGGGGATTCCTATGATGATTTCATGACCCAGACCAGCGGGGAATACGGCGGTATCGGCGTGGTCATCGGGGTGGATCAGGAAAATTCTCTTCGCGTGCTTGCCGTGTTTCCTGACAGTCCTGCGAAACAGGCGGGCATCCTGCCTGGTGATGTGGTCACTGCCATCGACGGGAAACCGGCCGGGGACGAAACGATTGATGATGCGGCGGAGCATATCCGGGGCAAGGCAGGCACAGAAGTCCATGTCACGGTCATGAGAAATGGAGAGGCAATGCGTTTTGCCGTGACCCGGTCAAATATCACCATGCCTACGGTAGAGGGACACATGGCGGAAGGAGATATCGGCTACATCCATATTTATTCTTTCGCGTCCCACACGGCGGATGAATTCCGTAAAACCTATGAGACACTGGCCGCGCAGGGAATGAAAAAAATGATCATTGATCTCCGTATGAATCCTGGCGGCATGATCGATTCCGTCACCGCCGTAGCGGACCAGATCCTGACGGCGGGCACGGTGGTGAGTTACCAGGTGAAGAGCGGGGAAACGGAAAATTTCCAGATCAAGGGGATTGAGAAGCCTCTTCCCATGGTGGTGCTCATTGATAAAGACAGCGCCTCCGCCTCGGAGATCCTTGCCGGTGCGGTGCAGGACAAAAAGGAAGGAATCATCATGGGGGAGAGAAGCTTTGGGAAGGGTACAGTCCAGGTGGTGCATCCCGTAGCAGATAGGGAAGTGCTGAAAATTTCTGTCGCCCAGTACCTCACGGCGAGCGGCCGCAAGATCGACAAGGTCGGGATTGAGCCGGACAAGGCGGTTCCCCAGACGGGACGTATCTTTGATCCTTCTTCGGACAATGTGTACCAGTCCGCGGTGAGAGAGCTCTCCGCCATGCATGAATAGTGACAAACCAGAGCAACATACGTATAATAAAATATATTCAACCATTTACAGCAGAGAAGCACGGAAGACAGGGGAGGGCCTTTTCCTGGCCAGATCTTTCCCTGTTGTTTGGAAAAAGAGGAGACGTACATGGAAGAGAATAAGCCGGCCAATTTTATTGAAGCCATCATTAATGAAGATATTGCCAATCACAGATACAAAGACGGCAGGGTGCTCACCCGTTTCCCGCCGGAACCGAACGGATACCTTCATATCGGGCATGTGAAGAGCATCTGCCTCAATTTCGGTCTGGGAAAGAAATATCACGGCGCTACCAATGTGCGCTTTGATGATACCAATCCGACAAAAGAAGAAGTGGAATATGTGAATTCCATTCTGGAAGATGTGAAGTGGCTCGGCTTCCAGTGGAAGGAACCGGTTCATTATGCGTCGGATTATTTTCCCGAGCTCTATGAATTCGCGTGCAAGCTGATCCGCATGGGCCTGGCTTATGTAGATGACCAGACGAGCGAGGAAATCCATGATACCAGAGGGGATCTGCGCCATCCCGGCAAGGAGAGCCCCTGGCGGAACCGTTCCGTCGAAGAGAACCTGAAGCTCTTTGAGGAAATGAAGGAAGGCAAGTACAAGGACGGGGAAAAAGTGCTCCGCGCCAAGATCGACATGGCGTCCCCCAATATGGTCATGAGAGATCCTGTGATCTACCGCATCCTTCACGCGACCCATCACCGCACGGGAGACAAGTGGTGCATTTATCCGCTCTATGATTTCGCTCATCCTTTGTCGGACGCACTGGAAGGCATTACCCAGTCGATCTGCACTCTCGAATTTGAAGAACGGCGTCCTCTCTATGACTGGTGTCTCCAGGCCTTTGACGGTCCTGAAAAGCCGCATCAGATTGAATTTGCCCGCCTCAATGTGTCCACCATGATCACCAGCAAGAGAAAGCTCCGCCGCATGGTGGAGGAAGGGGTCGTCTCCGGCTGGGATGATCCCCGGATGCCCACGATTTCCGGTATCCGCCGCCGGGGCTATACGGCGGAATCGCTCCGCACTTTCTGTGAGCAGATCGGTGTGGCCAAGGCGGACAATGTGGTCAATATTGCCCAGCTGGAACACTGCATCCGGGAAGACCTGAAAGGGAAAGCGCCCCGTCTCATGGCGGTCATCGATCCGGTGAAAGTGGTGCTCACCAACTACCCTGAAGGGAAAGTGGAGTACATGACCATGGAAAACAATACGGAAAATGAAGCGATGGGCACGAGGGAAGTGCCTTTCGGCCGGACGCTATACATTGAAAAAGAAGATTTCATGGAACATCCGGTGAAGAAATTCTTCCGTATGACGCCGGGCAAGGAAGTCCGTCTCAAAGGAGCCTACATTGTCCGCTGCGATGAGGTAGTCAAAAATGAAGACGGCTCCATCAGGGAAATCCACTGCACCTGCGATATGGATACCCGGAGCGGCACCCCCGGTGCGGACCGGAAGGTGAAGGGCACCCTTCACTGGGTTTACGCGGATACCGCGGTGGACATGACCTCCCGTCTCTATGATTACCTGCTGCCGCCGGATGACACGGAAGACGGCCGGGATTTCATGGAAAAAATTAATAAAAATTCTCTTGTGGAAATGAAGAGCAAAGTGGAACCGGCCATCAAGGAATACAAGGTGGGTGATCGCTTCCAGTTCCTCCGGAAGGGATACTTTATCATTGACCAGGACAGCAGGGAAGGGGCCCTTGTGGTCAACCGTATTGTAGGCCTCAAGGATTCCTGGGCAAAAGCGCAAAAGAAGTGAGACCATGAAAAAATTTTTCTCTGCCGCTCTTGCGGCGGCGCTTCTCGCGGCGTCTGGTGTTTCATCCCTCGGGGCTGACCGGTGGGATATGGCCTATATCGGGCAGATGAAGGTACCGGCCCATGTGACTTTCACTGAAGGAGAGCAGCAGGCTCTGCCTTTTATAAAGGACGGCGGGCCGCATTGGTTCTTTACGAAAAAGGCCATGCTGGACGGGCATTTCTATTCGATGACCTATGCGGACGGCCCTGATTTTTCCTATGGCTGGGCTGCTTCGCTCTCTCTAGGATCGCAGTTCCTCCAGGAACAGGGTGACTTCGATTACCGCGGGAAAACACCGGCAGAGCAGATGGACCGCATCGCAGGCTTTGTGAATGAGGATATCATCCGCATGGGTGCCTCGTATGAGGGGGAAACGCCGCTCCGCCGCATGGATGACAAGGCCCACCCCCGCTGGGAAGGGCGCTTTACCGTCACGAAGAAGGAACGGGGTGTGACCTACCGGGAAACGTACCAGGCGGTGATCCAGGTGAGCGGATTCCGGGTGGTCATGGGGCTCATCAATTCCGACGGAGATCAGAAAGCGCTCACAGACAGTCTGGCCCGCATGATGGAAGGACGCCGCTTCTATAAAGATAAGGATCTGCTCCTTGACATGCTCCGGAAGGAAGAGGTGCGCAAATAAACCTTTCCTTGGAAATTGACAACACGTAAGGGGTTTAATACAATGATAATGAGAGAAGGAGAAGTCAATTTCTTTCTTTTCCAATTATTCCATCTTTGAACAGGAGGCTTTTCATTATGGCAAAAGTTGCGATTGTATATTGGTCCGGCTCCGGCAACACGGAAGCGATGGCGCAGGCAGTAGAAGAAGGCGCGAAGAATGCCGGCGCGGAAACCACGCTGAGCTTTGTAAGCGATACCAACGCGGCAGACGTTGCTGCGTATGATCACATCATTCTCGGCTGCCCCGCAATGGGAAATGAAGATCTGGAAGAATATGAATTCGAACCGTTCTTCTCGGAACTCCTTCCGAGCCTGAAGGGCAAAGTGGTAGGCATTTTCGGATCCTATGCATGGAACCAGGGCGACTGGATCCAGAACTGGAAGAAACGCCTTGAAGACGCAGGCGTCAAGCTGGCGGCTGATCCGGTGAAAGCCTACAGCTATCCCGATGATGAAGCGCTGGAAGCGTGCAAGAAGCTCGGTGAAACCGTAGCCAAGGCATAAATGACAAAAGAATAGAGCGCTCTTTGGCAGGGCGCTTTATTTTTTAAAACCATCCCTTTATTATAGTAAAGCAAAGGAACAGCCATTTTGAAAGGGAGGAGACATGGCAGTAAAGACAGCGGTGATCTATTATTCCGGCACAGGGAATACGGAAGCCATGGCAGAAGCGGTGGCGGTAGGCGCCAGGAAAGCAGGAGGAGAGGTTCTGCTCGCTCCTGTAGCCGACGTTTCGCCGGAGGACATAGGAAAAAATTATGACTGCATTCTCCTGGGGTGCTCCGCCTGGGGCGTCGAGGTCATTGATGACCGGGAGATGAAGCCTTTCTGCGAAAAATTGAAGCCCTATCTGGAAGGCAAGACCGTCGGCATTTTTGGGTCCTGCGGGTGGAGCCGCGGGGCATGGCTCAACTCCTGGGAAGGAGATTTGCACTTCGCAGGGGCCCGTTTCCCTATGCGTCCGGTTCTGGCGTATGGCTATCCCGAAGGGGAAGCGGTCACAAACTGTGAGAATCTGGGAGAAGAAACCGTGAAAGCGGCATCTGCCACGTAAAAACATTTCACCGTTTTGGCCCATGGGGATTTCCAAACCAGAGCCGGCCGGTGGAGAGGGCATCGTTTCATAAAGGAGAATTATATGAACTGGGAAAATAAGATTGCAAACAATGTGAAGGTGGTCCCTCCTTCGGGGATCCGCAAGTTTTTCGACCTGGCCAATACCATGGAAGGGGTCATTTCCCTCGGTGTAGGGGAACCGGATTATGCCGCTCCGGATAAAGTCATCGCGGCGTGCATTGAAAGCTTGAAAGAGAAAAAGACCTCCTACACGTCCAATCTGGGTCTCATTGAACTGCGCCAGGAGATCGCCAAGCTGTTCCACAACCGCTACCATGTAGATTATGATCCAAAAGATGAAATCGTCGTCACTGTCGGCGTTTCGGAAGCGATCAGCATCGCCATGACTTCTCTTCTGAATCCGGGCGATGAAGTGCTGATCCCTGATCCGGCCTATGTGGCGTATCCTGCATGCGTCCATTTCGCCGGCGGCGTTCCTGTACTGGTGCCCACCTGGGAAAAGGATGATTTCCGCCTCACTGTGGAAGAACTGGAAAAGAAAGTGACCCCGAAGACGAAGGTTCTCCTCATCGGCTACCCCAACAATCCGACAGGCACAGTCATGGACCGGGCTTCTCTGGAAAAAATCGCGGAATTCGCAGAAAAGCATGATCTCATCGTGATTTCTGATGAAATTTACTGCGATCTCACCTATGAAGGCGAACATACCTGCTTCGCATCGCTCCCGGGGATGAAAGAACGGACCATTGTACTGAATGGGTTCTCCAAGTCCTATGCCATGACAGGCCTGCGCATCGGCTACATGTGTGCTCCGAAAGAAGCGGTCACCTCGATTTTCAAGGTACACCAGTACGCGATCCTCTGCGCTTCCTCCACCAGCCAGTACGGCGCCATCGCCGCGCTCCGTGAGTGTGATGACGACGTGAAGGCCATGTATGAAGAATATGCCCTCCGCCGGGTCATTGTATACGAAGGACTTAAGAAGATCGGTCTTCCTGTTTTTGAACCGAAAGGGGCTTTCTACATTTTCCCGGACATTACCTCCACAGGCCTTACGGATGAGGAATTTTCCGAACAACTTCTGAAAGAAGAAAAGGTAGGCGTTGTGCCGGGAAGCTGCTTCGGTGAGCAGGGGAAGGGCCATGTACGCATTTCCTACGCGGCAAGCCGTGAAAATATTGAAGAGGCTCTGAAACGGATCGGACGTTTTGTGGCCCGTCATAAGAAAATCTGAGCGATACTTGAAAAGAGACTGCCTGGCGGTCTCTTTTTTTATGGGGAAGGGCTTTTCTTTACGCTTTCCAGAAGGCAGGATATAATGTATAAAGAGTTTTTGTTTTCCTATATATATTGTGATCATTGGATCATAGAATAGATACATCCTGCCCGTAGAGGCAGGGAGGAGGGTTTATGAAATATTCCTGGTGCCCCTGGCTTTGCGCGGTCATGGTCTTGATGGGCGGGACCGCCTTGGCGGCGTCTGCAGCGGAAGCGGGAGCCAATGCGGCGGAAACGGTGGTTCCCGTGGAAAAGGGACAGGCCGGGCCGGCAAAAGGGGAGAAACCGGCAGCGGATCCGAAAGGAGAACCGTTGGAACCGCTCCGGAATATTGACGGCGCGCCTCTGGAGGAGAAGGACTTTGCTGCCGGCGGGCTTTCCCTCGGAGAGCCGCTCTCTTTTGCGGTCATGGCGAAAGGCCAGCCGGAAAAGATCCAGACCTCGCAGGTATACAGTGACTATGAATGGAAGGATCTCATCGTCCGGGCGGTGAATCCTCTCCCGTACCGGTATATGAACCGGAAGGACCTGGATCTCCCCGGCGGAGGCGCGCTCCCTGGGATCGAAACGCTTTACCTGCGGGGGCCCTCTATGGAAACGGCCCGGGGTGTCCGCGTGGGAAGCTGCAGAGAAAATGTTTTCCGCGTCTATGGAAAGCCGTCCCGGGTCCTCTGGGACGGAAGGCAGGGCTGTTTCTACGCGGTCTATGAAGGGGCAGGAAAGATGCTTGTGTTCACTCTTGCCGGCGACAAAGTGACAGGGATCCGCCTGTCCGCGCCGGATCCCCGGTGGAGCGGAAAAGGGCCGGCCCGTCCTGGGAGCGGGGCAGATTTCCGCATCGCCGGCTATGCCATTGGCGACGCGTTCCAGGAATACCCCTGGCTCGTGTGGGAGAAAAAAGCGGTCAATCCAGAAGAGGAAGTGTGGTACTATCCCGGATTCGGCGCCCGCATGGACGGGAAGCATAAAATTCTCTCCGCTCTTTTCATTACTGATGGGAGAATGCTCACCTGGCGGGGCCTCACTGCGGGGGATCAGATGTCTACGGTAGAAGCGCTGTACGGTGCGCCGCAGAAAGTGGAGATGACCGAAATGGAGGGACATCCCCAGGCGGCGTACATCTATTTTTCGGACGACAAGCGGGAAGTTCTGATTTTCTATATGGATGAAGCGGAAAAGGTGGTGCGCCACATTATGGTCATGGGCAATCCCCAGATCAAGAATCCCCTTCAGCACGCCCTGGACCGGATCCACCAGATCCGCCGCGAGAATGAGGAGCGCCGCCATTCATGATGGATACCACTGGAAAAACACACTGCGCCTGGTGCGGGGCGCCTCTGGCCCGCGTCTTTGTCCAGGGAGAGTACCGTCTCCGCTGCCTCTCCTGCAGCCGGATTACCTATGAAAATCCCATCACCGGAGTCGCAGGGATTATCCTCTCTCCAGAGGGGAAAATCCTTCTTGGCCTCCGCAGGCAGGGGGAGACCAAGGAAGGGAAATGGTGCATTCCCTGCGGCCATGTGGAGTACAATGAAGATATCCGCCACGCGCTGGTGCGGGAAATGCGGGAAGAAACAGGGTTTCTGGTGCAGCCTCTTTCCGTGTATGAAGTCTATTCCAATTTCCATGAGCCTTCCGCGCACAGCACAGGGACATGGTTTCTCGCGGAAGTGACCGGCGGATTCTGCCGGGGCGGCGATGATCTGGCAGAAGCGGCTTTTTTCAGCGGAGGAAGCCTGCCGGCGCTTGCTTTTTCCACAGATGCCCTCGTTTTAAAAAAACTGATAAAAGATCAATTGTTGAAGGAGTAAAGAATGTACGAATATGTTTGTGCCGTTATTGTAGGGATTGTAGAAGGACTGACAGAATATATTCCTGTGTCCAGCACGGGCCATATGATTCTGATCGGACACATGCTGGGCTTCACCGGACCGGTGGCGGATGTGTTTGATATTTTTATCCAGTTCGGTGCAATTTTGTCGGTCCTTGTGGTGTATCAGTCCAAGTTCATCGCCATGCTCGACCCAAAACGGTGGTTTTCCACGCGGGGCGTGTCCTGCCTCAACCTGGCGGCAGCCATGTTTCCTGCGTGCCTTCTGGGGCTTCTCTTTCATGGGGTTATCAAGAGCTACCTTTTCGGACCGCTTACGGTCATTATCGGTCTGGTTCTGGGCGGTCTCTTTATGATCGGCGCGGAAAAGATGAGGAAAAAATTTGTCATCACCGATGTGGATGATATCGGCCTCAAGCAGGCGGTCCAGATCGGGCTCTTCCAGTGCCTGTCCCTTTGGCCCGGCTTTTCCCGGAGCGGCAGCACCATTGCAGGGAGCCTTTTCCTGGGAATTTCCCGGAAAGCGTCGGCAGACTTTTCCTTCATTATGGCGGCGCCGCTCATGCTTCTTGCGTGCACCTACGATCTTTACAAGAGCTGGGACCAGCTTTCCATGGGGGATTTCGGCATTCTTGCGGTGGGATTTGTTACCGCTTTTATCGTGGCGTACCTGTCGATCATCTGGTTTCTGAAATTCCTCAATAAAGCGACACTCTCCGGGTTTGCGTACTACCGCTTCGTGGTGGCAGCCTTCTCTGCGGTCTATTTCTTCCTGTGAGATCTGATTTTCTTTCGGAAAGAACAGGCCTGCACCAGTCTGAAGGACCTGCGCTTTTCCCGCTGGAGGGACTCTATTGCATTTTTTGAGAATTTTCGATATAATAAAACATACAGCAAAATGAATCATCATTCACAAATGAGGTGGACCTATGAAAGTCTATATCCGGGTCAAGCATACAGGAGAGTTCTTCAATCAAAACTGCTGTGATGCCTGTACAGGATGCCAGCTGATGGGAATCCCTACAGTGCCGTACAAAGCGGTGTACTCCATTGAGGACAATGCGCCGGAAGATCCGATCATAGGCACGCTGGATGATGTGGAAGTGGCGCTGGACCGGATGGGCATTCACCTGACGCCGCTGGATTATCCGGAGGAGCTCCAGCCCTACCTGGGAAGAAAGATCTGGCAGTCCACTTTATTTACCATTACAAGCCACACCGACGGATGGCATGTATTCGTAAAGCCCGTGTATGATGTGAAGCGCTTTTCCGGTACGGTGCTTGACAAATCGGAAGATATTATAAAACTCGGCGGCGGGCTGGAAGACATTCCAGTCTGGTGCAGCGAGAAAGTCCATTTCCTCTCGGAGTGGCGCCTGTGGGTTCTTCACGGGCAGATTGTAGGGCTCAATCCTTACAAGGGCAGGTGGGATCTTTTCCCAGACTGCGCCGTGCTGAGAAGGGCTGTGAAGGATTTCACGAAAAGTCCCTGCGGGTATGCCCTGGATTTCGGCATTACCGATGACGGGCGTACCCTTCTCGTTGAAGCAAGCGACGGCTATGTGCTTCACAGCTTCGGCCTCAATCCGGTGATGTACATGTCTATACTGTCCGCCCGGTGGCAGGAACTGACCAGGTCCTGCGGGAAGAAGTAGGAAACCCTGTTTACATGTTCAGATAGAAGAAATCGAAGGAGGAACTGACAATGCGTACTGTTGTCAGTTCTTTTCTATAGTTGGCTCATGAGGGGGAGGGACAATGCGCCGTATTCCATCAGAATTGATCCAGCGGATCAAAGACAGTGTGGATATTGTGGATTTGATCGGGTCCTATACCCCGCTCACAAAAAAAGGAAACCGCTACTGGGCATGCTGTCCTTTTCATCATGAGAAGACACCGTCTTTTGCGGTCTCCCGGGACAAGGGATTTTATTACTGTTTCGGCTGCCACGCGTCAGGGAATGTGTTTACCTTTCTTGAAAAAATGGAAAATCTTTCCTTCGTGGAGTCGGTAGAACGCCTGGCAGAACTCACCCATATAGAACTGCCCCGGGAGGAAATGACGCCGGAAGAGCGGCAGCGGGAAGCGGACCGGTCGCTCATGTATGAGACTACGGAACTGGCGGCCAATTATTTTCATAACTGTCTCACAAAAACGCGGATGGGAGAAGCGGGGCTTGCGTACTTTGCAAAGCGTCATCTGTCTCCGGAAACGATCGAAGCGTTTAAGCTGGGTTTCGCGCCGCCCCAATGGGATAAACTCTTCCGGGATTTTACAGAGAAGAAGCACACCGCGCCGCGGATCCTGCAGAAAACAGGGCTGGTAGGATGCAGCAATGGCCGCTACTTTGATATGTTCCGGAACCGCTGCATGTTTCCTATTCTCGATCTCAAAGGAAAAACAGTTGCTTTCGGCGGGCGCGTCATGGACGACAGCAAGCCGAAGTACCTCAATTCCCCGGAAACCCCTATTTTTAATAAAAGAAGACTTCTCTTCGCGCTCTACCAGGCGCTTCCTGCGATACGGAAGAAGCGGCAGGTCATCATGGTGGAAGGGTACATGGACGCCATTTCCCTTCATGCCCACGGCGTCACCAATGTGGTGGCATCTCTTGGGACCGCCTTTACCGTAGAGCAGGCCCGTCTTTTGAAACGCTACGCTGATGAGATCATCTTCAGCTACGATATGGACGCAGCCGGTCAGAACGCAACCCGCCGGGCTCTGGAAATCGCCGGCCCTGTAGGGCTCAAGATCCGTGTCGCCCGGGTAGGGGAAGGAAAGGATCCTGATGAATTTGTCAATCTCCACGGCGGGGAGGCTTATCTGGAAGCAGTGAGAGAGGCCCAGCCAGCGTATGATTACCTGCTGTCATCCCTGCTGCGCCAGTATGATCCAGCCTCTCTCGAAGGTCAGCAGAAAATTCTCGAATCCATGTTTTCCGTGCTTGCCGCGAAGAATGATTCGTTTCTGCTCAATTCTTTCATCACCAAAATGGCCCGGGCCATGCGTGCCGATGAAGGGCTCATCCGGAGTGAAGCTTCCCGGTACATCCGTAAGCACGGATCGTCTCTGTATGTATCGCCGAAGGAAAATCAAGAAGAAACAGCGTCGAAAGAATCGCAGAAGCAGCAGCGCCTGGAAGAAGAGTTTTTGAAATTCTGTATTCTTCACCATACCTATCCAGACCAGTGGGAAGAAATGAAAGATTTTCCTTATGAAGGGAGTTTCGCTTCCCATGCGGCAGAAGCGATGAAAGCGATGGAAGCAGAAGGGGTCCCTCTCACACAGGAAGGGCTGGAAGCGCGCCTTGCCGGGGAGGATATTTCCCATCTGGCGGCGCTGCTCATGAAAAATGATGATACCTTGGCCGTCCCCTGGGAGGAATATATCCGGCCTCTCACGCTGGGACGGCTCCAGAAGGAATATAAATTGCATTCGGAGAAAGCAAGCCGTCTTTCTGCCACGGACCCGGAAGGGTCCAGGGAGGAAATGCTTGCCTGTCTCCGTCTCAGCCGTGAAATACGGGCATTACAGGAAAAAGTTTCCCGTTCCTGAAAGGGAACTGTATGGAGGTCACAATGGCGGATACAAATACAGCGCTTGTGGATGAATGGATGGATGAACTGAAAGGAAAGGAAAATGCCGACGGTTTTCTGCCTAACAGAGAAATTATTTCCTTTATCGAATCGCACCATTTGAGCCCCAAGCAGCAGGATGCCATTTATGAAGCGCTGAGCGCGCGCAGAATCGAAGTTGTCTTTGATGATGAGATTCCCCTTTCTGAAGAAGAGGAGGAAGAAGCCGCAGAGGAAGCAGAAGAAGTAGAAAAAGAGGAGGAGCCGGAAATTGATCTGTCCGTTCCGGATCACATCAATATTGATGATCCTGTACGGATGTACCTGAAAGAGATCGGCTCTGTGCCGCTGCTGAAGCCGGAAGAGGAGATCCAGCTCGCCCAGACCATTGAGCGGGGCGCCGCCAAAGGCGCGACAGAAGAAGAGAAAATCCGGGCCCAGCGGGCGAAGAAAAAACTGTCCGATGCCAATCTGCGCCTGGTCGTTTCCATCGCAAAGAAATACCTCGGCCGGGGGCTCCAGTTTCTCGACTTGATTCAGGAAGGCAATATGGGTCTCCTCAAGGCGGTGGATAAATTCGACTATACCAAGGGGTACAAATTCAGCACCTACGCCACCTGGTGGATCCGTCAGGCCATTACGAGAGCCATTGCGGACCAGGCGAGAACGATCCGCGTGCCGGTGCACATGGTGGAAACCATCAACAAGCTGAACCGCCTTTCCAGGCAGCTTCTTCAGGAAAAGGGACGGGAAGCGACCAATGAGGAACTGGCCAAGGCGATGGGTGTGAGTGCCGCGAAAATCCGGGAAGTGAAAAAGATCGCCCAGGACCCGATTTCTCTGGAAACGCCGATCGGCGAAAAAGAAGATTCCCACCTGGGGGATTTTATTGAGGACCATGAAGCGGTGGCGCCGGACGACGCGGCGAGCTCGATTCTCTTGAAAGAGCAGATTGAGGATATGCTCCAGCTGCTGTCTGAAAGAGAGCGCAATGTGCTGGAGCTGCGGTTCGGCCTCAAAGACGGAAAGCCGAGGACACTCGAAGAAGTAGGCAAGTACTTCGATGTCACAAGGGAACGGATTCGCCAGATTGAGGGGAAAGCGCTGAACAAGCTGAAAAAATCTGCAAAAGGGCTCATGAACCAGTGATTCCCTTGACGGATAAGACGTCTTTTTGATAAGATACATGTATTGGTGCGGACGGGCCTATAGCTCAGCGGTAGAGCCACCGGCTCATAACCGGTTGGTCCCAGGTTCGAACCCTGGTGGGCCCACCAAAGCAAATACGGCCGGAGCGGAAGCCCCGGCTTTTCTGTTGGGCCGGAGAAACCGCGGTTCTGTTTTCATGGGGAGCCGCCTGGTTTTTATGGAACAGAAGGGGGAAGCGATGATTCATCTCACAGAGCGCCTGCAGACGGCGGCGGATCTTGTCCCGCCCTGCCGGGTTATGGCGGATATCGGCACCGATCACGGGTATGTGCCGATCTATCTCTGCCAGACCGGAAAAATTATGGGCGCTGTAGCGTCGGATATCCATGACGGACCGGCGGAGCGGGCGCGGATCCATATCGGGGAGGAGGGACTGTCCCGGCAGGTTTCCGTCCGGGTAGGGCCGGGCCTTTCCACCCTTGCCGCGGGGGAAGCGGAAGGCGCGGTTATCGCCGGGATGGGAGGCCTTATGATTCTGCGGATTCTCGAAGAGGGAGAGTCTGTCGCTTCCCAGATGGACTGGTTCGTTCTCCAGCCGCAGAACCATGGGAAAGAGCTTCGCCGGTGGCTCGGGGCGCACGGATATATCATTGAAAAGGAAAAGCTGGCCCGGGAAGACCGCCGCATGTACCAGGTGCTGCTTGTGCGGCATGGCGTGATGGCGCCGCTTTCTTCCCTGGAAGAGGAAACAGGGGCTTTCCTTCTGCGGAAGGGCGACCCCCTTTTCCCGGATTTTCTCCGGGGGCTCATCCGGAAACGGGAATGGACCATTGACGGCGTCGCGGAAGATACGGATAATGAAAGAAATGCAGAAAAACGACGCCGCGCCGTGAAGGAAAAAGAAGAATTGGAGGCGCTTTTATGGAAGTATACGGAAGAGATTTGATGGCGCTCATGGACGCGTGGGCACCGCAGAGCCTGGCAGAGTCCTGGGACCATCCGGGGCTGCAGGCAGGAAATCCAGACAAGCCTGTGCGGAAAGTGATGGCAGCGCTTGACGTGACGAAGGAAAATACGGCGTATGCCGCGGCGCATCACGTGGATATGATCATTTCCCACCATCCTTTCTTGTTTAAAGGCCTGAAAACGGTGGATCTCCGCACGGAAAAGGGACAGATTCTGGCAGAGCTTCTGGGGCACGGCATTCTTGCCTTCGCCGCCCATACCAATCTGGACACGGCAGAAGGCGGCGTGAATGACTGTCTTGCCGCCGCCATCGGGCTTAGGAATTGTGAAGGCCTTGTCCCGGTGAAGGAAGAGGCACTGGAAAAGCTTGTCGTCTATGTTCCAGCGTCCCACAGCCATGCCGTGAGAAAAGCTATGGAAGAAGCCGGCGCGGGCATCATCGGCGCCTACCGGGGATGTTCTTTTTCTTCGGCCGGCATGGGCCGGTTTACCCCGGAAAGCGGCGCCCACCCTTTTCTGGGAAAGGCCGGGACAGAGGAAGAAGCAGAAGAAGAGCGGATCGAGACCTGCTGCTATGCAGGAGAGACAGAGCGGATTCTCACCGCGGTGAGGAAAGTGCATCCTTATGAAGAACCAGTGTGCGATGTATATCCTCTGGTCAGGGGCGGCCGGTGGGACCGCATGGGCCGGACAGGGTACCTGGAAAAAGAAATGGATCCATGGGAAGCAGCCCGATACATCAAGGAAAAACTGGGCCTTCCTGTGATCAAGCTCGCCGGTCCCGCGGATCACCCAGTGCGGAAAGTAGCGGTTCTCGGCGGCGCAGGCATCGAATTCGCCGCGCTTGCGAAAAAAGCGGGCGCCGATCTCTATCTCACAGGCGACGTGAAATACCATGAAGCGCAGGATGCGGCGGCCATGGGACTTCTCGTCATGGACGGCGGCCATTTTTACACGGAACGGGTAATTATTCCAGAAATTGCCCGCCGGATCCGGGAAAAAGCGGAAGCGGCGCAGTGGGATCTGGACGTGATCGAAGATCCGTCAGCGTCAGATATATTCATGTACCGCTGAGATTCTGTATTGCGTGGATAGACATGTACAGCCGGGGGAGAAAGCCTGTTTCTTCAGAGAAAATGGGCTTTCTCCCCTTTTTAAGCGGGCGCTTTCCATGAGAGAAATGAAAAAGTATGCCAAATGTTCATGACTGGATGACATCATGGACCTGGTGTGCTACAATAAAAAAGAATGAGTCTGATTGGACCACACTTTATAGATACGAATGACGATATTTCTGAAAAGCAGCGGCCTTCCCTTTCCACGAGGCGGGAAAGGGGGAGAGGCGGAAGAATCTGGTCGTACATATTCCAGTACCTGCTCTTTGGAAGAAAAGAGGTACTATGAAGAAAAATTGGAAAGTTTGGATCATGGCAGGCATGCTGGCTCTCATGGCAGGATCGTCGGAAGCAGCGTTCCAGGTGGGCGATACAGGCGCGCCGATCCGGGAAGTACAGCGCCGCCTCATCAGCGCGGGCTACCATGTAGAGGCAGACGGTGCTTATGGTCCGGCCACAGCGGAGGCAGTGCGTCATTTCCAGGCGCGGAAGGGGCTCGCCGCAGACGGCATCGTCGGTCCGGCGACCTACAAGGCACTCACTGGAAAAGCCATGCCGGCCCACAAAATCATTGTCAAGCACAGAAGCGGCCATGTGAAAGGCTTTGACGATGATGATTTTGAGAGCTACAGCTGGCATCCTGACGCCAAAGAGAAACGGAATGTGAACTGGCATACCGGTGAAATTTCTTCGGGGACAGCGAGAGAAGTCACGGAAGAAGCGCGGAAATATATCGGCATTCCTTACCGTTTCGGCGGTTCTGATACCGCAGGATTTGACTGCTCCGGCTTCATTCAGTATGTTTTCCGGAAGAAAGGCATGACGCTTCCGAGAGCGGCAGACGAGCAGTACGGCATGGGAAAGAAAGTGTCCATGAGCGCTCTCCGGCCGGGGGATCTGGTTTTCTTCTCCACCTATGAAAAGGGTGTGTCCCATTCGGGCATCTACATGGGCGGCGGCAGTTTCATCAGCGCCACCAGCAGCCGGGGCATCGCCATCGCTGATATGACCAGCGGCTACTGGTATGACCGGTATATCGGGGCCAAGCGGATCCTCTGAGGACCGCAGGGAATGATAATCTTTTCTTATGACAGCGGAGAGAATCTTCCCTTTTTTCTTTCTGCCTCACTGGATAAATCATATATCTATGAGCGCCGCGCTTTCATGACGGCGCTTTTTTTATGGCCCGCCGGAGAGGAT
>CAUBUJ010000005.1 GCA_958439155.1 uncultured Veillonellaceae bacterium | reverse complement strand
GATCCGGGGCAGATGGAAGCGGGGCGTTCCCTCGGTCTTTCCTGGTGGGAAACCATGCGCTACGTGATCCTGCCGCAGGCCATTAAAAATATCATTCCCCCGCTGGGCAATGAATTTATCGCCATGCTGAAGGATTCTTCCCTGGTGTCGGTGATCGGCTTCGAGGAACTGACTCGCCGGGGGCAGCTCATCATCGCCCAGACCTACGGTTCTTTTGAAATCTGGCTCACTGTGGCGGCACTTTACCTCGTGATGACACTGGCGATTTCCCGGATTGTGGCCTATTGGGAACGGAGGACAAAATGAAGAAATCCGATACGGTAATGATTTCTATGAAGCATATCAGCAAATCCTTTGGCTCTCTCCATGTGCTGAAAGATATTTCCCTTGACGTGAGGGAAGGGGAGGTGGTGGTCATCATCGGGCCTTCCGGCTCCGGGAAGAGTACGCTCCTCCGGTGTATTAACGGACTGGAAACGCCGACGTCGGGGACCATTGATTTTAACGGAATCCATGGGGAAGGCAAACCCGACATCAATGCGGTCCGCCGGGAAGTGGGCATGGTTTTCCAGCGGTTCAACCTCTTCCCCAATATGACGGTGATTAAAAATATTATGCTCGCTCCTATGAAAGTACGAAAGCTCACCGCCGAGGAAGCGAAGAAGCGCGGCATGGAGCTTCTCGCGAAAGTTGGCCTCTCTGATAAGGCGGAAGCCCGGCCGGCCCAGCTTTCCGGCGGCCAGCAGCAGCGCGTAGCCATCGCAAGGGCGCTGGCGATGCAGCCGAAAGTCCTTCTCTTCGATGAACCGACTTCGGCGCTCGATCCGGAAATGGTTCATGAAGTGCTGGACGTGATGAAAGACCTCGCCGAGGGGGGCATGACCATGGTGGTAGTTACCCATGAAATGGGCTTTGCCAGAGAAGTGGCGGACCGTGTCCTTTTCATTGACGGCGGCGTCGTGGTGGAAGAAGGAAAGCCGGAAGAGCTGTTCAATCATCCAAAAGAAGAACGGACGAAGACCTTCCTTTCCAACGTGCTGTAAAAAAGAGGACCGAAGGCCCCATGAATCAGAAACACAAAAAAAGACCGGAAATCCGGTCTTTTTCGTTAGTTATTCTTGTTTCAAAACCTTGCTGTATAAGCTTAGTAAGTGATTACAGAACGACTACATTGGCAGCCTGTTTGCCTCTGGCTCCATCAATGGCATCAAATTCAACCTGCTGGCCTTCGTTCAGTGTTTTGAAGCCATCAGCTTTGATTGCGGAGAAATGAACGAAAATGTCTTTTCCGTCTTCTCCTTCAATGAAACCATAGCCTTTTTCTGCGCTGAACCACTTAACTGTACCTTTCATGGAAATTCCTCCTGACATAAACACTTGCCTATATAAGGCATGAGCCTACTGTATCATAAAATCATAGAACAGTCAATGATAATCATAAGAAATGGAACAAATGAAGTTTTGTAAATGGGAAATAACGAAAAACAGGGAGGCATGGCAGGGAAATTTCCTGTATAGTCCTGCATTCTGATTCTTTCTATATGGTATAATAAATAAGTTACAGGCAAACAAATTTGCTTACAGAAAGGAAGGGTCATGCGCGCATTAGGAATCGATCCGGGTACCGGGCGGTGCGGCTTCGGCATTGTGGATAAAAAAGGAAATGTCATAGAAGCGGCTGATTACGGCGTCATTGAAACGTTTCCCGATATGCCTCCGGTGGAACGGCTCCGCACCGTCTATACCGGGGTGTGCCAGCTCATCGAGAGGTATGAGCCTGACGTGATGGGGGTGGAGACGCTCTATTTCAACCGGAATATTACGACAGCCATTGCCGTTGCCCAGGCGCGGGGAGTGATCCTCCTGGCGGGGTGCGAGTCGGGCGTGCCCATCTTTGAGTGTACGCCGCTCCAGGTGAAGCAGCAGGTGGTGGGCTATGGCCGGGCGGAGAAGCGGCAGGTTATCGATATGACCATGCGCATGATGCGTATTACGGAACGGATTGATCCGGATGATGCGGCAGATGCTCTGGCCATAGGGCTCACCGCCATCTACCGGACGGAGCATAAAGCGGTCTGCAGGAGAGGGTTATGATCGGATATATTCGCGGAAAAATTACCGGCCTTTATGAAGGGTTCTGTTTCATTGAGACTGGCGGCATTGGCTACCAGGTGTATATTTCGGACAGGGACAGAAATGCCCTGCATACCGGGGAGGACACCCGGCTCATGACGTATCTGGCGGTGCGGGAAGATGCGCTCACTCTCTACGGCTTTCTGAGCGGCGAGGCGCAGGAACTCTTTCTGCTGCTCCTTTCCATCTCCAAGATCGGCCCGAAACTGGCCATGGGCATCCTGTCCGCGGCGCGGCCGGAGGATTTCGCTTCAGCGGTGCGGGGGAAAGACGTGGCCTTTCTGACCCGGATCCCGGGCATCGGCAAGAAAACGGCAGAGCGGCTCGTGCTGGAACTCAAAGACAAAATGGGGAGCTTTGCCGGCGCGGAAGAGGAAGGGCCGGCGGCGGATCTTCTCGATGAAGGGGCGGTGAAGGAAGCCATCGAGGCGCTGTGCAGTCTGGGCTATACCGCCGAGGAAGTGCGGCCGGTGGTGCGGTCTCTTGCGGCGGGCATCAGCGATACAGGAGCGCTCATCCGGGCGTCGCTCCGTGAAATAGGAAAGGCAGGCGCGTAGTATGGAACGGGGCAATGAAGGAAAAGGCAAGAAGCCGGCCCGCATGATCGACGCGGTGCGGAGCCTGCGCCATGATACACCAAAGCGCAATGACGAGGAAACAAGGATCGTTGCCGGAGAAGACAATGGGAAGGATGAGTGGCAGCAGACACTCCGACCGAAGCGCCTTGCTGATTATGTGGGACAGAAAGATATGCGGCGGAATCTCTCCGTGTATATCCAGGCAGCCCATTCGCGGAAGGAAGCGCTGGACCATGTGCTTCTCTACGGCCCGCCGGGCCTGGGAAAGACCACCATGGCCAATATCATCGCCAATGAGCTGGGCGTCAATTTCCGCATTACCAGCGGCCCTGCCATTGAGCGGCCTGGGGATCTGGCGGCTCTCCTCACCAATCTGGAAGAACATGACGTGCTTTTCATCGATGAAATTCACCGGCTGAACCGGAGCGTGGAAGAAGTGCTCTATCCGGCGATGGAAGATTTTGCTCTCGATATCGTCATGGGGAAAGGCCCGGGAGCCCGTTCATACCGGCTCGATCTGCCCCCTTTTACGCTCGTAGGGGCTACCACCCGGGCAGGGGCTCTGGCGGCGCCGCTCCGGGACCGGTTCGGCATCATCTTCCGCATGCAGTTTTATACGCCGGAGGAACTGACGCAGATCGTCTGCCGTGCGGCAGAGATTTTGGAGATTCCCATTGAAGAAGAAGGGGCGGAAGAAATCGCCCGCCGGTCCCGGGGGACACCGCGCATCGCCAACCGCCTTCTGAAGCGGGTCAGGGATTTTGCCCAGGTGCTGGGAAGCGGCGTCATTACCCACGACATCGCGGCGGACGCTCTTTCCGCGCTCCATGTGGATGGCCTCGGGCTGGACGCGGTAGACCGGGAAGTGATGGAGACGATCATATCCAAATTCGGCGGCGGCCCGGTCGGGGTAGATACCATTGCCGCTGCGGTGAGCGAGGAACGGGCTACCATTGAAGACGTGTATGAGCCCTACCTGATGCAGATCGGCTTCCTGAACCGGACACCCCGGGGACGTGTAGCAACAAAAGCGGCGTATGATCATCTCGGGATCCCCTGGAACGGGGACCATGAAGGACTCTTTGGAGGCTAAAATGGAATTTGGAAAAATTCTCATGATTTTCGGCGTGATGCTTTTCCTCACAGGGGCAGTCATTTTTCTGGGAGGACGCTTTGATTTTCTGGGCCATCTGCCAGGAGATCTTCATTTCAAGACGGGCAGCACGGAAGTATACTTTCCCATCGTGACCTGCGCTCTGGTGAGTGTCATCGGGACGGTTTTGTTAAATCTATTTTTCAGGAAATAAAAAATGAAAAAAATATGGATCATACCGCTTCTGGCAGCGTTTCTCACAGTCGGGAGCGGCGGATGGGCAGAGGCAGGCGCCCTTAAGGGAGAATCAGCAGGCTCGCCGCGGCAGGCGCAGCGGGTATCTGCAGAATATAAGGCCTCTAAGGAAGGAAGCGGCAGGGAATATAAAAACGCCGGCGCGGAAGGGCCTGTGATCGAGGTGGGGCTTCTTTCCGCGCAGAAAGAAGTACGGCTCCGCTGCCTTTCCGATGCTGCCGCAGAGGCAGGCGGAAAGGTTTGGGGCCGGTATAAAAAAGGAGAGACGCTCTCCATTTCCAGAAGCGGGAAAGACATCGTCCTAAACGGCAAAAAAAAGGAAGGGCCGGTGTACCTCCGCGGAAAAGAGGGGGCTGCTGCTTTCGCGGTGAAAGGAAATTCCTACCGGGGCAGCATGAAGCTCCTTCCCTCGGCCTACGCGGGAGGCGTGACGGTGGTGAATGCGCTGCCTTTGGAAGAATACCTTCTGGGGGTCGTGCCCAGTGAAGTGTCTCCTTCCTGGCATGAAGACGCGCTCCGGGCGCAGGCAGTGGCGGCAAGAACCTACGCTGTGTACCATAAGGATGGGTACCGCAGCGCCGGCTATGATGTAACCGATGATACCCGCTCCCAGGTCTACCGGGGAGTGTCCGCAGAATCGGCGGCAGCCTCCCAGGCGGTGCGCGCCACTGCCGGGGAAGTGGTGACCTACAAGGGCCGTCCCATTGAGGCACTTTTCCACGCCAGCGGCGGCGGCTATACGGAAAACAGTGAAAATGTCTGGGGAAGCGCCGTGCCTTACCTCCGGGGCGTAGCGGAAGAAACAGCGCCGGAAGTGACCCGGCCCTGGACAAAGACCGTGTCCCTCTCCTCTTTTGGACAGGCCGCCGGCGTAGGGAAACTCAAAAAAATCGGCCTTTCCAGGCTGAAAAAAGGACCGATGAAAGCGAAAGACCGGGGCGTGTCCGGCCGGGTTCTTTCTGTGTCCCTCGAAGGGAGCGGGGGAAAGAAAGCCCTTTCCGGAAGTACCATGCAGAGTCTCTTCGGCTTGCCGAGTACGCTTTTTGACCTCTCTGTCAAAGGAAAACAGGTAGTGATCACCGGCTATGGCTCCGGTCACGGCCTGGGACTCTCCCAGTGGGGCGCGGAAGCGATGGCAGCCCGTCACGGCAATGGGAAAGACTATTACAAAACCATACTGGCCCATTATTTTACAGGAACAAAAGTAGAAAAAATCTATTAAAAGAGGAATACCCATGAAATTAGAAGAATTCAATTATAATCTGCCGAAAGAATTGATCGCCCAGACCCCGGCGGAGCCCCGCGATTCGTGCCGCCTCATGATGCTGGACAAAAAGACAGGAGCCTATAGCCACCACACCTTCCGGGATATTCTGGAGGAGATCCGCCCGGGAGATGTGTTCATTTTCAATAATACGAAAGTCATCCCTGCCCGTCTCTACGGGAAACGGAGCACCGGCGGGAAGGTAGAAATGCTCCTCCTCACGCCAAAGGGCAATGACCAGTGGGAAGTTTTGGTCAATCCCGGGAAAAAAGCCCTTCCGGGAGAGACCATTTCCTTCGGGGAGAATCTGTCCTGCCAGGTCCTTGATAAAACAGAATTCGGTGGACGGCTCGTCCAGTTCAGCTACAGCGGCGACTGGGACAGTCTGCTCGACCAAGTCGGGGAAATGCCGACGCCTCCCTATATTCATGAAAAACTGGAGGACAAAAGCCAGTACCAGACGGTGTACGCCCGGTACAAAGGATCGGCGGCAGCGCCTACAGCAGGCCTCCATTTCACGCCGGAACTGATGGAAGAGATGAAAAAGAAAGGGGCGCTCCTCTATTTCGTGACCCTCCATGTAGGCATCGGCACCTTCCGGCCTGTATCGGAAGAAAATATTGAAGATCATGAAATGCACCGGGAATGGTATACCGTCTCAGCGGAAACGGCAGACGCGGTGAACCTGGCAAAGAAGGAAGGGCGGCGCGTCATCGCGGTGGGGACCACTTCCGTGCGCACTCTCGAATCGGCAGGACAGAGCGGGACGCTCCAGGCAGGAAGCAGCTGGACCCAGCTCTACATTTATCCCGGCTACCAGTGGCACATGGTGGACGCTATCGTGACAAATTTCCACCTCCCTGAATCGACGCTCATCATGATGATGGCATCCTTCGCGGGGCGGGAGCATATTCTGGCGGCTTACGAGGAAGCGGTGCGGCAGAAATACCGCTTCTTCAGCTTCGGCGACGCCATGTTTATACGGTGAGGATTATGGTTATCCAATACGAACTCATTGCAGAAGATCCCCATACAGGGGCCCGGGCGGGACTTCTCCACACGCCGCACGGCACATTCAAGACGCCTATGTTCATGCCGGTAGGAACGCAGGCCACAGTGAAGACGGTGACGCCGGAAGAACTCCATGAAATGGGAGCCCAGTTTATTTTAGGCAATACGTACCATCTCTTCCTCCGCCCGGGGACAGCGCTCATCCGGGAAGCAGGGGGCCTTCACAAGTTTATGAACTGGGACGGAGGCATCTTGACCGACAGCGGAGGTTTCCAGGTATTCAGCCTGGGGGCCATGCGGAAAATCACCGAAGAAGGGGTCTATTTCCGGTCCCATATTGACGGATCGAAGCAGTTTCTTTCCCCGGAAGTGGCCACAAAAGCGCAGGAAGACCTGGGGAGCGACATTGCCATGGCCTTCGACGAATGCATTCCCTATCCGGCAGATTACGACTACGCGAAGCGTTCCACGGAGCGGACCACCCGCTGGGCGGAGCGGTGCATTGCGGCCCATACCCGGACGGACCGGGGCATGTTCGGCATCATCCAGGGCGGCATGTACAAGGATCTCCGGAAGAAAAGCGCGGAAGAAATCTGTTCCCTCCCCTTTGACGGGATTGCCATCGGCGGGCTTTCCGTGGGAGAACCGCATGCCCTCATGAATGACATCCTTGAATACACCACCCAGTGGATTCCCAAAAACAAGGCGCGGTACCTCATGGGCGTGGGCACGGCAGACTGTCTTGTGGAAGGCGTGGCCCGGGGCATTGATATGTTTGACTGCGTTTTCCCCACAAGAGTCGCCAGAAACGGCATGGTCATGGTCCGCACGGGGCGGATGAACATTAAAAACAAGCAGTATGAACGGGATTTCCGTCCTCTTGAGGAAGGCTGCCAGTGCTACACCTGCCGTCATTTCACGAGAGCCTATGTGCGTCATCTCTACAAGGCGGAAGAAACGCTTGCGCTGCGGCTCCTTTCCATTCATAATCTGTACTTCCTGCTCCAGTTTATGCGGGAAATGCGGGAAGCCATCATCGCCGGGGAGTTCACAGAATTCCGGGACCGCTTCTGGGCGGAATGGACGGACAAGAAAAAAGCAGAATGACTGGAGAAGGCCGGGGCAGGGTCCCAGGCCTTTTCTTTGTAAATTCTCTGTATACAGGGCTGGGCTTTACAGACAGTTTTCCTTTACTGTGATACAATAAGTGGTATAAATTCAGGAGGTGAAAGGAATTGAATCAATTAATGGGCTACATCAATATGTTCTGGCCGTTTCTGATTCTGATTGTGGTATTTTATTTCTTTATGTACCGTCCTCAGAAGAAGCAGGAAAAGGAAAGAGTGCGTTTTCTACGCTCTCTGAAAAAGAATGACCATGTGGTGACCGCTGGAGGAATCCACGGCGTGATCAAACTGCTCCGCGACAAGTACGTGCTGCTTGAAATTTCGCCGAAGACAGTGATCAAAATCGACAAGACCGCCATCGTAAGCGGTGATGTCACCCTCACGGATGAGGAACCTGCAGAAGAATCCGCCCAGAAGGAAGAAGCGCTGGAAGAAAAGAAGTCCGATGCTTCGGAATCTCTGGAAGAACCCAAAAAAGAGGAAAAGGCATGATTTCCAAAGCAGCCGCCTGCAAGAAAGAACTGCGGCAGAAGATGCTCGCCCAAAGGCGGGCTCTTTCTTCTGAGTGCACAGCGGAAATGAGAAACTCTTTAACGAAACAGGTCCTTGCCCTTCCGCAATACCGGAAGGCCCGGCGGATCCTGGCGTATCTGGCCCTTCCAGGGGAAGCGGATCTGGATGATTTCATCCGCGCTGCCCTGTCGGAAGGAAAGGAAATCTATGTACCGGTGTGCCTTCCAGGGCATCATATGGAAGCGGGACGTCTCCAGAGCATGGACCATTTCATTAAGGGGCCTTATGGCCTTCGGGATCTGCCCCGGGGATACGCCAAAGCGCTCCCGCAGGAGATGGATCTCGTGCTGGTGCCGGCTCTCGCCTGTGATCCCTATGGGGCGCGGCTCGGCCACGGCGCCGGGTATTATGACCGGTACCTGCCGGAAGTGGCTCTCGCAAAACGAATTGCCGTGATCTGGGACTTTCAGGCGGCGGAGCGGATCCCGACGGATCCGTTCGATCAGAATATGAGCGGCTTTGTGACGGAAAAACGCTACGTCCCCGCAAAGCCCCATGAAGGAGTGTAAAGTTTTGAAGGAAAATAGAAATAAGCAGGCCCATGTCCGAAAGGGGGCGCTTCTCCGTTTCTGGGTGGTGATCGCCGCGATCGCCGCGGTTTTTGCCGGCCTCATCGGATGGCTTGCCGGGAATATCCGGCAGGGCCTCGATCTGCAGGGCGGCACCCATATCGTCATGCAGGCGGAAGATACCGCGCAGAACCAGGTGACACAGGAAGCGATGACCCAGGTCATCAATATTATGCAGAAGCGCATCAATGAAATGGGGCTCACCGAACCAATTATCCAGCAGGAAGGAAGCCGCCGCATTATCATTGAGCTGCCTGGTGAAAAGGATCCGCAGAAGGCGATTGACACCATCGGGAAAACCGCGGTCCTTGAATTCAAGGATGAAGACGGCAATGTGGCCCTCACCGGGGAAGACCTGAAGACGGCGAAAGAGCAGATGGGGGAAAATAAGAGCCCTGTAGTCGCTCTTGAATTTACCGATGAAGGGGGCGAAAAATTCGCCCGCCTTACGGAAGCCAATATTGGCCGTCATATCGGCATCTATCTCGATGGAGAAGAACTGACCAATCCGGTAGTGAATGAAGCGATCACCGGCGGGAAGGCTGTCATTACAGGGCAGCGCACCCTGGACGAGGCGAAAGATTTGGCGATCCTCCTCCGGAGCGGCGCCCTTCCTGTGAAGGTCTCTGTTCTGGAAGTCCGCACGGTCGGACCATCTCTCGGACAGGATTCGAAAGATAAATCCGTGACCGCCTTTACCATCGGCCTCACGCTGGTGGTGCTCTTCATGCTTGCCATGTACCGCATGGCCGGCTTTGTGGCGGATATGGCCCTTCTGGTGTATGTATTGATTCTTCTGGGCATTCTCTACGCGCTCCATGCCACGCTGACACTGCCCAGCATTGCCGGTATTATCCTGTCAATCGGCATGGCCGTCGACGCGAATGTCCTGATTTTCGAACGGTTCAAGGAAGAAATCGCTGCCGGCCGGGTGCTCCGCCTGGCGGTGCAGGCCGGTTTCAAGCGGGCCTTTACCACCATTTTTGACGCTAATATGACCGTCATTATTACCTCAGCGATCCTGTTCTTCCTCGGAAGCGGCACAGTGAAAGGATTTGCCTTCACCCTGGGCCTGGGCGTCGCTGTGAGCATGTTTACAGCCATTACGGTGAGCCGCACCCTTCTGATGCTGCTCATTGACGCTTCGTGGATTCATAACCCCTGGTGGTTTGGCGGAAAGAAGGGGTATGACAGATGAAACAGTTCAATGTAGTGCATCACTGCAAATATTGGTTCCTCTTGTCCGGGACCCTTGTGATCCTTTCCATTGCGGCCATTTTCATCCGTGGCTTCAATTTCGGCATTGATTTCACTGGCGGGACCATTCTGGATGTCAATTTCAGCCAGCCTGTGACGGTGGCTGAGGTCAGGGAAGGTCTCAAACAGGATAGCCTTGAGACGAGCGTGATCCAGCTCTCCGGGGACACTTCGGAAGAAAAAGGAAATACCGTGATGATCCGTACGCGGAGCCTTTCTTCCGATGAAGCCCAGCAGGTGGTGGACCATCTGTCCCAGTCGGTGAATCCGGCGGAAGTAAACCGCATCGAAACGGTAGGCGCGGTGATCGGCTCGGAAGTGACGCAGAACACGCTCCTCAATGTGCTCCTGTCCTTCGGCTTCCTCATTGCTTATATGTCTTTCCGCTTCGAGCACCGCATCGCCCTTTCGGCGATTGCCGCTATCAGCCATGATATCCTCATGGTGCTCGGTGTCTTTTCCTTCTTCCAGCTGGAAATCGACGGGTCTTTTCTGGCGGCGATTCTCACCGTTCTGGGCTATTCCATGAACGAATCAGTCGTTATCTTTGACCGTATCCGTGAAAATCTTCACACCCACCGGAAATCTGACAGCTATGAAGTGCTTGCCAATGACTCCATCCGGCAGACCATCCGCCGGAGCTGCTATACCCTGACTACCACCATGTTCGCCGTGGCGTCCCTCTACTTCTTCGGCGGGGATACGACGAAAAATTTCGCTCTCGTTATGATGATCGGATTCGTCAGCGGCGCTTATTCGTCGATTTGTGTGGCAAGCTCCCTCTGGGTGAAGTGGCATGAACATGAAAACAGCGCACGCAATGCGGGCCTTCATGTGCAGAAGAAACAGAAAGATACTGCGCCGGAAGAGGCATAATCCCTTCCATGGAAACACTGCTCTCACAGGCAGTGTTTTTTCTTTTCGTAAATTCAAGTTTTCATTGTGCTATAATGAAAGGGAATGAGCCGGTGCTTCCGCGGCGGCATTGGATGTTCTGCAGGAAAGGATAATGATGAGACAGCAAAAAAAATTTTTTATTCTTTCCGCTTCCATAGGGAGCGGTCATTCCCAGGCAGCCCGGGCGATTGAAGAAACGATCAAAACAGAGCATCCCGGAGACAAAGCGAGGGTACTGGATTTCCTTTCGGGAGATTCCTTTTCCCTGGACCAGCTGATCAAGCGGAGTTATCTGAAAATTCTCGACCTTTTCCCCCTGGTATACGACAGCCTCTACAGCAATTCCCAGAACCATTATCTTGGAAACGGCGTGCAGAGCCTCCTGTCCTGGAGTTTCCGCCGCCGGATGAAACGCCTCGTATCGGTGCTCCGGCCGGACGCGCTGATCTTTACCCATCCATTTCCTGCGTGCGCCGCCAATCTTTTGAAAAAAGAGGGAGATCTGTCCATTCCTCTTCTGGGCGTCATTACCGATTTTGATATCCATCAGCTCTGGATCTACAAGCACCTTGACGGATACTGCGTCCCCACAAAGGAGCTGGCGGAAAAGCTGGCGGCCCACGGCGTGCCTGAATCGATCATCCACACCACAGGGATCCCTGTGCGCCAGTCTTTCTATGAAGAAAAGAAAAAGCATCCCCAGCCGGAGCAGGGAACCGTGCTCATAATGGGCGGGGGTCTTGGCCTGGGTTACATTACGGACACGCTGAAACGGCTTGATACGGTGAAAGAAATCAAGAAATTTATCGTCATTACGGGACAAAATATTTCTGCCTATGAAGAAGTGGCGTCCCTCCGGGGCAGCCTTACTCATTATGTAGAGCTCCACAGCTATACCAACAAAGTGGCGCGCTTCATGGGGACCAGCGACATTCTTGTGACGAAGCCAGGGGCGCTCACCTGCACGGAGGCACTCACTATGCACCTTCCCATGGTCTTGGTGAACGCCCTGCCCGGGCAGGAACGGGCCAACGCGGAACACCTCCAGAAGAAGGGGTGCGCCCTCTGGGTGAAGCGGGGGCAGCTGGCGGAAGCGGTGGAATCCATCCTGTCCCATCGGGAAAAACGGGAAGAAATGGCGAAACGCTGCGGCCATATCGCGGAAGACAGCAGCCGGCAGATCGTGGATATTCTGTACAGCATGGTAGATCAAGAAAATAAGACCCATCGGTGATCGCCTGTATGAAAAAGGCGCTTCTGATTTTTGAGAGAAATTGGAAGCGCTTTTTTGATGCTTCCGCTGCCCCTGTTATGAGGGTTTCTCTTCTTTGCCATAGAAACTGAGAATGATAATGACATATAGAAATTGAGAATGAGAAATGGTAAAATAAACACGATAATAAGTATAGAAATACAGGTGCAGTTATGAGTGAAAAATACAAATGGATATTCCGGGAAAAGGAGAATGAAGGGGCACTGCCTCCTTTTTTCCAGTCTCACCACATTCCCGGAGGGGTCGCAAAGATTCTCTGGCGGCGCGGGGTCAAAACGGAAGAAGCGCTGTCCCATTTCCTTTATGATACAATGAAGGATCTGGGAGATCCTTTCCAGATGAAAGGCATGACCCAGGCGGTGGAGCGGATCCGGAAGGCTTTGGATGGTCATGAAAAGATCGTCATTTATGGAGACTATGATGTGGACGGCATCACCTCCACGTCAATTTTGTACCGCTTTTTCCGCGGGATCGGTGCGGATATCGGTTTTTATATTCCTGGCCGCGAAGGGGAAGGGTATGGCCTCAATGATGGGGCGGTAACCAAACTCTGCACGGAGGGGTACACCCTTCTCATTACGGTGGACTGCGGGATCAGTTCGGCCGGGCTTGTGGATCAAAGAGCGGCGGATATTGATTTTATCATTACCGACCATCATGTGCCGCCGGAAAAACTGCCGGAAAAGGCGGTGGCAGTGATCAATGCGCATCAGAAAGACTGTCCCTATCCTTATAAGGAAATGGCCGGATGCGGGACGGCTTACTATTTGTGCCGTGCCCTTTCCCTCTCCCTCTGGGGAAAGCCTTACAGAGAAGATATCGAACTGGCCGCGCTCGGCACCATCGCGGATATGGTGCCCCTTACCGGGGAAAACCGCATCCTTGTGCGGGAAGGCATCAAGAGAATGAAAAATACCGCGATTCCCGGGCTTGCGGCGCTGCTCAAGGCGGCAGGCATCGACTGCAGCGGCCAAGGAAACGGGCGGCCCCTGACGTCAGAGCAGATTTCTTTCGGTCTGGCGCCGCGGCTCAACGCGTCCGGGCGGATCGCCCATGCCAGGCAGGGAGTCGCGCTGATGGTGACTGAGTCCGCGGCGGAAGCGGAAAAGCTCGCTCTTTCCCTGTGCGATATCAATGGAGAGCGCCAGAAAATTGAACGCGAGATTTTTAATGAAGCTTTGAAGCGGGTCAGTGCGCTTCAGGAAGAGCAAGATATGGCTCTCGTGATCGATGGGAAAGGATGGCATCCCGGTGTGATCGGCATTGTCGCTTCCCGGGTGCTCGAGCGTTTTCACCGGCCTGTGCTTGTGATTACCGTCAAAGACGGGATCGGGAAGGGATCATGCCGGAGCATTCCCGGTTTTAATATCTATGAAGCGCTGAAAGCGGAAAGTTCTTTCCTGCTCCAGTTCGGCGGGCACAAGATGGCGGCAGGATTCAGCATAGAGGAAGGGAAGATTCCTGCTTTTCGGAAAGCGCTCAATGCCTATGCCAGGGACAAACTGACTGAGGAGGACTGCATTCCCCAGCTGGAGATTGAGCAGGTCATGACACTTCCCGAAGTGACTCTCGATTTCATCCGGTCCCTGTCCCTCCTGGAGCCCTGCGGCTGCGACAATCCCAAGCCGCTCTTTGCGAGCCGCGGTGTTTTTGTGGAATCGGTACGCCGCATGGGCGCGGAAAACCGCCATTTCAAATGTCTCCTCTCCCAGGGCGGGACCGCGGCGGAAGCGGTCTTCTGGAATCCGGGCGAGGAAGATCCATGCCGCGCAGGAGAAGAAGCGTCCATCGTATTTGATCCGGAAATCCACGAATGGTACGGAGAACATGTGCAGCTTCTCGGGAAAGATATGAGGGAAGCCGCTCCAGGGGGAGAACTGCTGCTGGACCGGGATTTTCTGGTGGAACTGTTTCTCGCTCTCCGGGAGTACATGCAGCGGGGAGCCCGGCCGGTATTGGAAGTGCAGGACATGCTCCGGCGCCGCTTTGAAGAGCGCTGCCCGGAAAACAAGCTGAAAATCGGCCTTGTTGTATTTGAGGAAATCGGTATTTTGTCCCGCTATGCCAGGAATGGAGAAGAATTCTTCTCTTACCGGACGATTCGGGAAAAAATGGATCTGACCAAGTCTCCTGCGTTTTGCAGGTATCAGAAATGAGGTGGAAGGTATGGAAAAGGAAATCAAAATGGCTCCGGAAGCAGCGGAAAAGAAAGCGCTTCCCAGAGACAATGAAGAAAGACAGGAACTTCTGAACAAAACACTCAATGAAGCGCCGATCCATACGGACGCCTCCGCGTCATCTCTGGCAGAATTTTTGATGCACCAGGATGAGTATATTGAAGCGCAGAAAGAGCAGAAAGATTACAGCGGTGAAATCAAGGAGGCTTATGATGAGCTGATCCGGACTGTCAAAGGCTACATGCATGACGAGAAGAAATTAGAGACGATCCAGGAAGCGTTCGAGCTGGCCAGCAAGGCCCACGGGGAGCAGTTCCGCGCCACCGGGGAGCCTTACATCATCCATCCGCTCTCTGTAGCCTACATCCTGGCAGAACTGGAAATGGACGTACAGGGGATCGTCGCGGCCCTTCTCCATGACGTGGTGGAAGACACCGATTATACCCTGGAAGATATACGGATGCTCTTCGGCGATGAAGTGGCTTTCCTCGTAGACGGGGTGACGAAACTTTCCCATTTCCACTATAAGGACAAGGAAGACCAGCAGCTGGAGAACTTCCGGAAAATGTTCCTCGCCATGGCCAAGGATATCCGGGTGGTGGTGATCAAACTGGCAGATCGTCTGCACAATATGCGCACTCTCGGCGTATTCCGCCGGGACAAGCAGCAGCGCATCGCCAGGGAGACCCTTGAAATTTACGCGCCTCTCGCGCACCGTCTCGGGATTTACAACATCAAATGGGAACTGGAAGATCTCTGCTTCCACTATCTCTATCCGGAAGAATATTCCGACCTGGTCCGGCAGATGAAGCAGAAGAGGAAAGCCCGGGAAGAGATCGTCAATGATACCATGCGGGTGCTCCATGACCATATCGCCGAAGCGGGCATTAAGGCGACCATTACAGGGCGGCCCAAGCATTTCTACAGCATCTATAAAAAGATGAAGAGGGACAATAAGGATCTCTCCCAGATTTATGATCTCTATGCGGTGCGTGTCATTGTGGATACCATTCCCCAGTGCTACGCGGTCCTGGGCATTGCCCATTCGCTCTGGCGGCCGCTTCCAAACCGTTTCAAAGATTACATTGCCGTGCCGAAGCCGAATATGTACCAGTCCCTTCATACGACGGTGATCGGCACGAAGGGGCAGCCTGTGGAAATCCAGATCCGCACCTGGGAAATGCACCATATTTCCGAATACGGCGTGGCCGCCCACTGGCGCTATAAGGAAGGAAAGCACGCAGGAGCCAAGGATTTCGACGCGAAAATCAGCTGGCTCCGGCGGATTCTCGAGTGGCAGGATACATCCAATCCGAAAGAATTCATGAATGCTCTCAAGCTGGATGTGTTCTCTGACGAAGTCTTTGTCTTTACGCCTAAAGGGGATGTGATCAATCTTCCGAAGGGATCCATTCCAGTGGACTTTGCGTACCGCATTCATACAGAAGTGGGCAACCGCTGCGTCGGCGCCAAAGTCAACAACAAAATCGTTCCTCTCGATACCAAGCTGAAGAACGGCGATATTGTTTCCATCATTACATCCAAAACGGGAAAACCCCGGTATGACTGGATCAATATGGTGGGATCCACTGAAAGCAAAGCGAAGATCCGCAACTGGTTCAAGCGGGAAAACAGGGAAGGCAATATTGCCCGGGCGGAAGAGCTTCTCACGGCGGAAGCGGAGCGCCTCGGCTATGAATGGAAGAAGCTCATCGGAAAGAACCGTCTCGATCAGATCGCAGGGTCTCTCAACGCTGGGAGCGCTGATGATCTCCTTGCCGCTGTCGGCTATGGCGGCACCAGCGGAAAATCGGTGATTTTGAAGTTGGTGGAGCTTTATAAAAAAGGCAATAATGTACAGAAAACCACGGACCAGCTGAAAAGCGCGAAGGCGCTGGAAAATCTCAAGATGCACAGCGTGAAGAAGCGCTCGTCCAGCGGCGTCCTCGTGAAAGGGGAAGCAGGGCTTGTGGTGCACCTGGCCAAGTGCTGCAATCCTGTGCCCGGCGACAGCATCGTAGGGTATGTCACCCGCGGACGGGGCGTGTCCGTGCATCGAGCGGACTGTCCCAACGCGGTGAATTTCGATGATGTAGACCGCCTGGTAGACGTGGAGTGGGAAGAAGCGGCCGGGGATATGTTCCTGGTCACCATCGAAGTGGTGAGCTACGACCGGACCGGTCTCATGGCGGATATTCTGGCGGTGCTGGCGGGGATGAAGCTCTCCGTGTCGGCAGCCAATGTAAAAGTGCAGTCTGACGGCATGGCAGTGATGGATCTGGGCATCCAGATCAAGGATGTGCAGCAGCTGGAATTTATTATGACCAAGCTGCGCCGCATCAAAGGCGTCCATTCGGTGCGCCGCATGCAGTCCAAGAAGGGAGAATAACATGAGAGCTGTGGTACAGCGGTGCAATACCTGCCGGGTGTCTTCCGGCGGGGAAGAAACAGGGCATATCGGGAAGGGCCTGGCAGTTCTCCTCGGCGTGGGCAGGGGAGATACGGAGAAAGACGCGGCGTATATCGCGGATAAAATCCTCCATCTCCGGATTTTTGAAGATGAAAATGACAAGCTCAATCTCTCTGTCCAGGATATTGGGGGTGAGCTCATGATTGTGTCTCAGTTTACCCTTTACGGAGACTGCCGCCATGGACGGCGGCCCAGCTTTACCAGCGCGGAAGCGCCGGCCCGGGCCGATGAGCTTTACCTGCTGGTGGTCCGTCTCTGCCGGGAAGCGGGACTGACCGTGGAAACAGGGAAATTCCAGACCCATATGGTAGTGGCCCTTGAAAATGACGGGCCGGTGACCATGCTGCTGGATAGCAGAAAAGAATTCTAAGTGACGGAAAGGGGAATACTATGAAAATTTCTTACCTTGTTCTTGGCCCCTTTATGACCAATACCTATCTGGCGTGGAATGAAAAGGGAATGGATGGGATCATCATAGATCCGTCTTTTACGCCGGAGCATATCTGGAAGGCGGTGCTCACCATCGGCATGACACCGAAAAAAATTCTTTTGACTCATGCCCATGTGGACCACATCGCGGGGCTCAACTTCCTCCGGGAAAAATTTCCCGATGCGAAGGTCTATATGAGCGCGAAGGACCTGCCTCTCCTGACCAGCGCATCCATGAATCTGTCCGATATGCTGGACAAGCCGGTGGTATGCGGAAAGCCGGACGTTCTTGTAGAGGAAGGGGATCATATCACCGAAGGGGATATAGATCTGGAAGTGCTGGAAACGCCGGGCCACACGCCGGGAGGCCTCTCTTTCTACGACTGGAAGGATAATCTCGTCTTTACAGGAGATACCCTTTTCCAGGGGTCGGTAGGGCGCACCGATTTTCCCGGCGGCAGCATGACGACCCTGCTTACCAGCATCAGGAAGGAGCTTTTCCTCCTTCCTGATGCGACGAACGTCCTTCCCGGCCATGGGGAGCCCACCACGATTGGCACGGAAAAACGGACCAATCCATTTCTTGCGGGAGAATGAAATGAAACGGGGTGCATCGTTCTGGCTCCGGGTGACGGCGGCCCTTTTTGTGGCGGGCCTGGTGTGCCTGGTGCCGGCCATTCTATTTCCCTTCGGGCTTTCTCTCATTCTGGCAGTGCTCTTAAAGCCGCTTGCCGATGGCATTGCCCGTCTCGGGACAAGGGGCGGCCGGTCCCTTTTTCCGTATGATCTGGCGATTGTCCTGGCGTTTGTGCTCTTTTTGGGGATTCTTTACCTGATCGGCCAGTACGTGCTGGTGCCGTTTATTAAGGAATTTCAGGAATTTATCGCCAGTATTCCCCAGATCGTGGCCACTGTCCAGCAGGCGGCGCCCCGCCTCATCGAGCAGTATCAGCTGGATGCAGTGCCCCCGGAAGTGAAGCAGCTCATCGCCAGTACCATCGAAAAAATTGGCTCTTATACGCTGGGCCTGGCTTCCCTTTCCCTGTCGGCGGCTTTTTCCTTTGCCAGCACCATGATTGAACTTATTGTGGTGCCGATTATCACGTTCTACATGATCAAAAGCGGCAGTGCCTTCTGCCGCGGCTTTATCCGGCTTTTTCCGGAACGCTATGAAAATCACCTGACCCTTTTGTTTCAGGAAATCCATTTTGTACTGTCCGCGTATATCCGGGGGCAGCTTACCTTGTCCGTATTGATGACCCTCGTTGTGTTTCTCGGGATGGTCTTTCTGGACATTCCCTATCCGCTGGTGATCGGGCTTCTTGCGGGGATTGTGGAAATGGTGCCGGTCATCGGTCCTATTATGGGCGCGGTGCCGCCGGTGCTTCTCGGGCTGGCCCAGAGCTCGGCAGTGATGCTCCAGGTGCTCGCCTTTTATATTGTGGTGCAGCAGCTCGATTCCCATATTGTCATGCCCAAACTGATGGGGAGCATCATCAAAGTCCATCCGGTGGCGATCATACTGGGCGTTCTCGTAGGGGGGCACCTCTACGGTGTGGTGGGCATGATGATTTCTGTGCCGGTCCTGGCGGTGCTCCAGGTGCTGCTCCGGCACATGTGGTTTTATAACCGCTATCGCGAGACCTGCGGTAAATGAGTTTGATTTCCAACATTGTCCTGTGAAAATGCATGAAGGAGAAACGGGAATGAAAAAATCAAGCGTGATGAACACGCTCCGCGCAAGGATTAAAGAACACAAATACAAATTTACCAACCAGCGGCAGATCATTCTGCAGGCTTTCCTGGACAGCCGGGAAAACCACATGAGCGCGGAAGATGTATTCGCCATGGTGCGGGATGAAAATCCGGATATCGGTCTTGCCACGGTGTACCGCTCTCTCGAGCTTTTTACTTCGCTGGAACTTTTGAAGAAGCTCGATTTTGGCGATGGAAGGAGCCGGTATGAACTGACCGATCCCCAGCCGCGCCATTCCCATCATCATCTGATCTGCCTGGGCTGCGGCAAAGTGGTGGAATTTTCCTACGATTTTCCTCCGGAAATGAGAGAGGAAATCCAGAAGCATGATGGGTTTCAGGCGGTGGATTCCCAGCTCAAGGTGTATGGGTACTGCAGCGAATGTCAGAAAAAACACAAGAATTGACCGCTTCCTTTGAGGGGCCGCTGTCATTTTCCTCCATGGCGGCGCAGGTTTTCCTCTATTTCGGATTCCGCCACGCCGGGAAGGGAGAAGGGGATTTTTCTGCGGTGATTTCCGGAGAGGCCGGGAATTATACCGCGGTGATCCAGGAAAATGGGCGGTGCCTTTTTGAGCGGAAAGAATGCGCCGGACGGAGAGAAGCGGAAAAAGCGCTCATGGATGGGTTTTCCGCTATAACGGGAAAACCGCTGGGGAAGTGGGGATACCTTCTGGGGATGCGCCCGGAAAAAGCGCTGTACCCCTTCTTTAAAAAGCCCGGATGGGAAGAGGAAGCGAAGCGTTTCCTCGCGGAGGAAAGAGTATCGCCCGAAATGGCGCGGCTTCTCATGGAAACAGCCCGGTGCCACAAGGCGGTCCTGGACGCTTCGCCTTGTGCAGAAGAAAAGACCGCTTCGGTCTATCTTCATGTGCCGTTCTGCCCGAGCCACTGTGTGTACTGCTCGTTCCCGGCAGCGATCGCCCCGCCGGCGGCGGCCCTTGCGTCTTACGCGGAAGCGCTGGCCCGGGACGCGGAAGAGGCGGCGGCCCTTGCGGAAAGGAAAGGGCTCCATATAGAAAGCGTCTACATGGGAGGGGGCACGCCGTCCATCTTATCTCCCGCCCAGATGGACCAGGTGCTGCATCGGCTGGATCCGCTCATGCAGAAGATGACGGTGAAAGAATGTACCGTCGAGGCAGGGCGGCCTGACACGATAGGGGAAGAACTGCTGTCGGTGCTTTCCTCCCATGGAGTAAGCCGCATTTCCATCAATCCCCAGACCATGCAGGACCGGATTCTCCGGCAGATTTCCCGTTCCCACTCAGAGGAAGATATTTTCCGCGCCATGGAAGCGGTGCGCCGGTATGGATTTTCGTCAGTCAATATGGATTTTATCTGCGGTCTTCCTTCACAGACATTTTCCGATATGGAAGAAAATATAGACGCGGTTTGCCAACTTTGTCCGGAAAATGTTACAATCCATACACTGGCGGTGAAACGGGGCAGCCCCTTTTTCGGACATGCCGCCTCCTTCCATCTGCCTGATGAGGAAACAGTGGCAGCCATGCTCGCCATGGCAGAGGAGCGGCTCCGCCGGGCCGGGTACCATCCATACTACCTGTACCGTCAGAAGTACATGACCGATGATTTCGCCAATGTAGGATATGCACGGCCCGGTCATGATTCGGTCTACAATATCCAGATGATCGGAGAACGCCAGCATGTCATAGGCGCCGGTGCCGGCGCGGTGTCCAAAGCAGTCCTTCCCGGCGGATTCCGCCTGAAAAAGCTCTACATGCCGAGGAATCCTGCGGTATACGAAGAGCGGCTTACAAGGCTCCTGCTGGAGCGGGACCGGCTCTGGGACTGGATGAGCCCGGAAAAAGGGATACAGTACTGAATCAAAATAGAAAGAAGAGGAGATCAATGCAGGCATTAAGAGGAACACAGGATATTCTTCCGGAAGAAGCGTATAAATGGAACTATATGGAAAAAGCGATCCGCCATCTCTGCGCGCGCTATGGTTACGGAGAACTCCGCACACCTATGTTTGAAGCGACGGAGCTTTTCCAGCGCGGCATCGGAGATACGACAGATGTGGTTACCAAGGAAATGTACACCTTCACTGACAGAGGGGGACGGAGCATTACGCTTCGCCCGGAAAATACAGCGTCTGCGGTGAGAGCCTACCTGGAACACAAGCTTTACGGCGACCAGCAGGTGCATAAATTCTTTTATATCGGCTCCATGTTCCGCTATGACCGTCCCCAGGCGGGACGTTACCGGGAATTCCACCAGTTCGGCGTGGAAGTGCTCGGCGCGGATTCCCCTGTGGCGGATGCGGAAGTGATATCCCTCGCGTATACGCTTTTCCAGAATCTGGGTCTGAAAGATCTGGTTCTCCATGTGAATTCCATTGGGTGCAGCAAGTGCCGCCCGGTCTACCGGAAAGCACTGATTGACTATTTCAAGCAGCGGGAAGATCACCTCTGTCATGACTGCCGGGAACGTCTCGAAAAAAATCCCCTCCGCGTCCTTGACTGCAAGGAAGACGGGAATAAGCCGGAATTTGCGGACGCGCCGAAAATTGGGGACTATCTCTGCGAAGAATGCAGAAAAAAATTTGAAGCGCTCCAGAAATACCTGACCGCTCTCGGCATTTCTTATGAAATCGATCCCCGTCTGGTCCGGGGGTTGGACTATTACACCAATACAGCCTTCGAGATCCAGTACACCCCGCTCGGTGCGCAGAGCGCCATCTGCGGCGGCGGCCGCTACGACGGCCTGGTGGAAGAAATCGGCGGACCCCATACGCCGAGCGTCGGCTTTGCGGTCGGGATGGAAAGGCTCCTTCTGGCTCTTTCCATGCAGAATCTCATCCCCGCGCCGGAAAAACCCCGCCATGTATACATTGCTGCGCTGGGAGAAGAAGCGGCGGCGGAAGGCATGCGGATCCAGCAGGAACTGCGCCGCATGGGGATCCGCGCCGATATGGATCTTCAGGGAAGAAGTCTTAAGGGACAGATGAAACAGGCAGGAAAGAGCGGCGCTGATTATACTGTCATTATCGGCAGCAATGAGCTCCTATCCGGCAAAGCCCAGGTGAAATCCATGACGGAAGGCACGCAGGATGAAGTAACCTTTGGAGAGACCGCAGCATATATCGCAGGACGGGAAAAAGACAAGGCCTGAGGGAAGACGCAGGCCTGTAGAAAAGAGGATTCCCATAGTTGCAACCTTCTTTTATATGTGCTATAGTAAATAAGTAATTTTGCGCTATTCATATACATTCCTGAGGAGTGAGCTTCGGCTCACTTTTTCTTATAGTGGCAGGAAAATGGCTCTGTGTATTCCCGGGAGGGGAGGGGGAAATTCATTATGGCACATAAGGAAATTGAAAAGGCGGCGGAAGAACTGCTCGCGCCGGTTCTTGAAAAAGAGGGCATCGAAATCGTTGACGTCATGTATGTACGGGAACGGAACTGGATTCTCCGGCTCTTTATCGACAAAGAAGGAGGCGTCGATCTTGGCGACTGCCAGAAGGTCAGTGAAGAAGCGGGGCGGCTTTTCGATGAAAAAGATTTGATCCCGGACAATTACATGCTGGAAGTTTCTTCACCCGGCGTGGACCGTCTCATTAAAAAGGACCGTGACTTCGCGCGCTTTGCCGGGTCTGATGTGGACGTGAAGCTTTTTGCCCCTCTCGAAACGGGAAAGAAAGGGAGCAAGACTTTTACGGCCCGTTTGAACGGGCTTTCCCCGGAAGGGGAGATTCTCCTTACGATGGAAGACGGCGGGGAAGTTTCCCTTCCAAAAGATAAAGTATCGCAGGTGAGACTGCATTTTTCATTTTGATACAGGAGGCAGAAACAATCGTGAACGAACAATTATTAACCGCGGTGGATTACCTGGTGAAAACGAAGAAGGTGCCGGAGCATGTCGTGTACAGCGCGCTTGAGTCGGTGCTTCTGACGGCGTATAAAAAAGAAACAGGGAGCAACGCCAATACCTCTGCGTCCATTGACCGCGCCACCGGGGATTACCATATTTATGCGGAAAAAGTGGTGGTCGATACGGTGGATCCGGAATCGGAAAACGCGATCAACGAAATTTCTGTAGCCGACGCGAAGAAAATTAACCGCCAGTATGAAGCGGGAGACCGTCTCCAGATCGAAGTGACGCCGAAAAACTTCGGCCGCATGGCTGCCCTGTCCGCAAAGCAGGTGATGGTGCAGAAACTGCGGGAAGCGGAACGCGGGTCCATTTATGAAGAATTCTCCGGACGGGAAGGAGACGTTGTGACAGGCACGGTGAAGTGGAGCGAGTCACGCACCATTTTCGTCGACCTGGGCCGTGTGGAAGGCATTCTTCCTTTTACGGAACAGATTGAAGGGGAAACCTTCCAGCCCAACGATAAAATTAAATGCTATATTTACGAAGTGAAGAGAACCACGAAGGGGCCGGAAATCATTCTGTCCCGCACCCATCCGGGACTCTTGAAGCGTCTCTTTGAACTGGAGGTGCCCGAAATTTACGCCGGTACTGTGGAAATCAAGTCGGTGGTCCGTGAAGCCGGTTCCCGTTCCAAAATCGCTGTATACGCCATGGATCCCACAGTGGATCCAGTGGGCGCCTGCGTCGGTCCCAAGGGACAGCGTGTGCAGAACATTGTGAATGAACTGCATGGGGAAAAGATTGACATTGTCCGCTGGGATGAAGATCCGGCGATTTATATTGCCAATGCACTTTCTCCGGCCAAGGTGGTATCTGTTTCCGTGCTGGAAGAAGAAAAGTCTTCCTATGTGATCGTCCAGGACTACCAGCTCTCCCTTGCCATCGGCAAAGCGGGACAGAATGCGCGCCTCGCGGCGAAGCTCACCAACTGGAAGATCGATATTAAGAGCGAATCCCAGGCAGCGGCGGAAGGCTTCGGCAGTGCGCCTGCTGAAGAAGACGATATTCTCGCTGATATTGAAGCGGAAGACGGAAGCGGCGAAAAAGCGGAGGACAAAGAATGAAAGTCAGAAAAATTCCTATGCGCAAATGCGTAGGCTGCGGGGCGCTGAAGCCGAAGAAGGAACTCCTCCGCATCGTAGCGCTTCCTACAGGAGAAATGGAAGTGGACCGGACTGGGAAAAAATCCGGCCGCGGCGTCTATATCTGCGACAGCATGGAATGCTTCCAGAAGGCTTATGACAATCATGGCCTTGAAAAATCGCTGAAGCGTCCTGTGTCCCGTGATGTGTATGAAGCGCTGAAGCAGTCTCTTGGCGATGAATCCTAAGGCGCTGTACCAGTTTCTCGGACTCTGCCAGAAAGCGGGGGCGATGCTCTCCGGCGACCAGCAGCTCCGGGACGGGCTGAGAAATAAAAAGGGGAAGCTCCTTCTGATCGCGGAAGATGCCTCTCCCCGGACGATAAAAGACTACCAGCTGATGGCGCAGCGGGCGCAGATTCCGTGGCGCATGTTCGGCGAAAAAGAAAGATTGGGCAGCGCCCTGGGCAAAGGGATCAGGACGGCTGTGCTGATTACCGATACAGGATTCAGCAAAGCTCTGTTGAAAAAAATGGACGCCCCCCTGTAAGGAGGAATGCGAATGCAGAAATATAGAATTTATGATCTGGCCAAGAAATTTGGAAAGACCAGCGAGGAGGTCATCGGTATTTTGAAGAAGAATAAGTATGAAGTGAGCAAGCCTGCCAATAGTGTCGATGACAAAGCGAAAGAACTCCT
>CAUBUJ010000004.1 GCA_958439155.1 uncultured Veillonellaceae bacterium | reverse complement strand
TTTCCTTTCTTCTCTTCCAATTTCTCATGGAATGGTACCGCCTTTGCATGCATAGGACTTTAGGCGTGCCTTTTATTTACTTATATCGATAAATACGATAGAATATGGAAAGACTTAGATTGTTACAAGTCTGACAAATTTTTTGTTTACATACTATGAGGTGACATAATGAGCGAATTACTTCGTGTAGAAAATCTTCACGTCTCTGTGGGGAAGAAGGAGCTCCTTCACGGCATTAACCTCACCGTGAACCGGGGAGAAGTCCACGTGATCATGGGAGTCAACGGGGCAGGCAAGTCGACGCTGCTTCATGCGATCATGGGGAATCCTGCGTACACTGTGACGGAAGGGCATATTTATTTTGAAGGCCAGGATATTACCGAGCTTTCTACAGACAAGCGGGCCAAGCTCGGTCTGTTCCTGTCGTTCCAGTCCCCCATTTCCGTGGCGGGCATTTCCATGGAAAATTTTATCCGTACCGCGAAGACCACCATTTCCGGCAAACAGCAGCGGCTTTTCCCTTTCAAGCGGCTGATGAAGCAGCGCATGGAAGATCTGGCGATGGATCCGTCCTATGCGGAGCGTTATTTGAATGACGGTTTCTCCGGCGGGGAACGGAAAAAGAGCGAGATCCTCCAGATGCGGATTCTCGATCCGAAGCTGGCCATGCTGGATGAGACCGACTCCGGCCTCGACGTGGACGCAGTGCGGATCGTGTCGAAGAATATTTCCGACTACCACAATGAGAACAATTCCCTCCTTCTCATTACCCATCTGAACCAGATTCTGAAGTTCATTACCCCTGACTATGTGCATATTCTGATTCATGGCCGCATTGTGAAGGAAGGCGGGCCGGAGCTGGTGGATGAAGTGGAAACCAACGGCTTTGACGCGTACCGGGATCTCACGAAAGAGGTGTAATCCATGGCAGAGGAAAAGAAAAAAAGCCATATTGAGGATGTGGACCGCGGCATTTATGACGTAAAGGACGCGGTGGAATATTCCTACAAAACGGAAAAGGGCCTCACACCGAAGATCATCCGGGAAATTTCTGAAAAAAAGGAAGAGCCCCAGTGGATGCTGGAGAAGCGCCTCGCTGCTCTTGAAATCTATGAAAAGCTCGATATCGGGCCGTGGATGCCGGATATTTCCGAGCTTGACATGGATCATATCGATACGTATGTGCGGCCGAAAACGGATATGAAAGCGCGCTGGGAAGATCTGCCCCAGAATATCCGGGACACTTTCGACCGTCTGGGCATTCCGGAGGCGGAGAAAAAATCCCTCGCCGGCGTAGGCGCCCAGTACGATTCGGAAGTGGTGTACCACAATATCCAGGAAGAACTGGAAAAACAGGGCGTGATCTACGTGGATTTCGAGACGGCGGTCAAGAAATACCCGGAACTGATCAAACCGTATTTTGGTCATCTCATTCCTCCGTCGTACCATAAATTCGCGGCGCTCCATTACGCGGTGTGGTCCGGCGGCTCCTTCGTGTACGTGCCGGAAGGGGTGGACGTGAAAATGCCCCTTCAGAGCTATTTCCGGCTGAACGCGCCGGGAGCGGGCCAGTTCGAGCATACCCTCATCATCGTGGAAAAAGGGGCAAAGTGCCACTTCATTGAAGGGTGCAGCGCCCCGCGGTACAATGTGGCCAACCTCCACGCCGGGGCAGTGGAACTCTTCGTGAAGGACGGGGCGACGCTCCGTTATTCCACCATTGAGAACTGGTCGAAGAATATGTACAACCTGAATACGAAGAAGGCCCTTGTAGGAAAAGACGCGCACATGATCTGGGTGAGCGGCTCTTTCGGGTCCCATACATCCTGTCTCTATCCGGATACGGTGCTTCAGGGAGACCGTTCCACCTGTGAGTTTACAGGCATTACTTTTGCCGGCAAGGGACAGTTCCTCGATACAGGTTCCAAAGTGGAGTGCTACGGGAAGGATACCCATCTGACAGTCCATTCCAAGTCCATTTCCAAAGGGGGCGGCGCCGCGATTTACCGCGGTGTGGTGCGCATCGGGCCGGAGGCGAAGGGGGCAAAGGGCGCCATCAGCTGCGAGTCCCTCATGCTGGACAACCAGTCCCGTTCCGATACAATCCCCGATATTATGATTGAAAATGATGAGATCGATCTGGGCCATGAAGCGAAGATCGGCCGCATCCCGGAAGAGGATATTTACTACCTCATGACCCGGGGTCTCTCGGAAGAAGACGCGAAGGCTATGCTGGTCCGGGGCTTTGCGGAACCGATTTCCAAGGCGCTTCCTCTGGAATACGCTGTGGAAATGAACCGGCTCATCGATCTGGAATTTGAAGGATCTATCGGATAGGAGGCAGTCATGACATTTGAAAAAGTAAACCGCCTGCCTATGCTGACATACCGCTACCTGAAAACCAATGAGAGCGATCTGCCGTACCGCTTCCCGGAAAAGACAGTACACGCAGAGATTTCAGACATGACTTATGTCACGAAAGGCGGGGAGGTTCCGGAAAATTTGTCCGCCGCGTCAGAAGGGTGGCGCAAGGCGGCGGAATCGGGAGACCGATACACTGTAGACATCCCTGACGGCGCGGAAGCGGAGCTTACCATTTCGGTGCGCCATACCGCAGAGCATCCGGACTACGCCGGCCTCTTCCTGTTCCGTCTCGGACGGAATGCGAAGCTTCATCTGGTGTGGGACTGGAAAGGAAGGAATGAGCCTGGGGCCTATGCCTTTGCCGCCCGGTATGACCTGGCGGAAGGGGCCCGGCTCCATGCGTCTCTTTTGTCCCGCCATCTGAAGGGGACCATCCTCTGCGACCAGCGGGAAGTGCACCTGGCGGAGCGGGCGAAAGCAGTCTTTGCAAGCGGCCTCCTCGGCGGGGAGACGGTGATCGTTCACAGCCGGGGGTACCTTTCCGGCAAAGAAGCGGATATGCACGAGTACGGCTTCTACGCCGCAGCAGGCACGCAGAACCTGGATCTGTTCTATCACATCGATCATATCGGGGAAGATACCAAGTCCAATATTGATGTGAAAGGGGCGCTTGCGGGAACATCACGGAAAATGTTCCGCGGCACCATCGACTTCAAGCGGGGCTGCGCCGGCGCGGAAGGCAGCGAAGGAGACTACGCGATCCAGCTGTCTCCGAAGACGAAGAATATTTCCCTGCCCCTTCTCCTCTGCACAGAGGACAATGTGGTAGGCAATCACGCGTCCAGCGCGGGCCAGATTGATGAAAATACGGTGTACTACCTCATGAGCCGGGGCTTTTCCTATGAAGAAGCGCGGCGTATCGTGGTGGAATCCTTGATCCGCCCTCTCGTGGATCAGCTTGATCACGGCCTCCAGGAGGAAGCGCTCCAGATGGTGCGCCAGACTCTCGATGCCCAGCAAGGAGAGAAAGAATGAATCTCGAATATATCAGAAATGATTTTCCCATCTTGAAAACGAAAGTGGGCGGCAGAGACGTGGTCTACTTCGACAATGCCGCCACCACCCAGAAGCCCCTTCCTGTGCTCCAGGCCGCTTTCGAGTACAGCACCCACAGCAACGGCAATCCCCACCGGGGCGCCCATGTTTTTGCCATCGCTGCCTCCGAGGCCTATGACGGCTCCAAAGATGTGGTGCGGAAATTCCTCAACGCGAAAAGCGACGGGGAAATCAGTTATACCCGGAATACCACAGAGAGCCTCAACCTGGTGGCCCGTTCCTACGGGGAGACCCACCTGAAGGCAGGGGACAAGATCCTCATTACCATCGCGGAACACCATTCCAACCTGGTCACCTGGCAGCGGGTCGCCCACAAAACAGGAGCGACTCTCGAATATATCTATGTGGATAAGAAGACAGGCCATTTCCTGCCGGACGATCTAAAAAAGATCGACGATCCCGCAGTGAAGCTCTTCTCCTTCGCCCAGGTATCCAATGTTCTCGGCATCGACTTCGATCCGAAACCCCTCATTGAGAGAGCCCATGCCCATGGAGCGGTGGTTGTTCTCGACGGCGCCCAGGGCGCGCCCCATAAACGGGTGGACGTGCAGGATCTGGACTGCGATTTCTACGCTTTCTCCGGCCACAAAATGTGCGCTGCTGACGGCATCGGCGTGCTCTACGGCAAGGAAGAGTTCCTGAATGATATGGAACCGTTCCTTTTAGGCGGCGACATGATCGATACGGTCGGCGAGCAGGAAACGGAATTTGCGCCGCTTCCCGCCAAATTTGAAGCAGGCACCCAGTATGTGGAAGGGGCCGTGTCTCTCGCGGCAGCCATCCAGTACGTGGAAATGGTGGGATACGACAATATCCGCGCCCAGGAGAAGAAGCTCGTCACAAGAGCGCTTGCGGGAATGCAGAAGATTCCCCATATCCGCATCATCGGACCGGTAAACCCGGAGGAAAAGGAAGGTCTCGTGGCGTTCACCGTGGATGATGTCCATCCTCATGACGTGGCGCAGATTCTCTCTGCGGAAGGCATCTGCATCCGTACAGGCCACCACTGCGCGGAACCGCTTCACAAGTATCTCGGCATCAACGCGACCTGCCGGGCAAGCTTCTATTTCTACAACACCGAAGAAGAAGTGGATTATTTCCTGGAAAAGCTCAAAGGCGTGCGGAAAATGATGGGGTATGATGACTGATGGACCTGCAGCAGCTCTATACAGATTTGATTCTCGAATACAATAAGGACAAAACGAACAAGCGCCATATGGACGCGCCTACCCTGTCCGAGCATGGTCACAATCCCAACTGCGGCGATGACATTACCATTGAGGTGAAGCTCAAAGACGGAGTCATTGAAGACCTGGCCTATACCGGCAGCGGCTGTGCCATCAGCCAGGCATCGACGGCGATGATGGCCGAGCTCCTTCAGGGGCGGTCTGTGGAAGAAGCGCTCCGTCTGGTCCACCTCTTTCTCGACATGATCCGCGGGAAGGTCACCGATGACAGCCAGCTGGAAGAACTGGAAGCGGCCATTTCCCTCAAAGATATTTCCAAACTTCCGGTGCGGGTGAAATGCGCCGTTCTCGGGTGGCACACCCTTGAATTGGCTCTCGAAAAGGAACTGAACCGGACGAAATAAGATCAAAGCGTACTGCATGGAGGCGGTACGCTTTTTGATGCATGCGGCCCATCACAGAGTGTATGGAAAATCCCCGGTTCGGGAGGAGCTTTCTCTTCCCGAACCGGGGATTCTTGATTGGCAGGAGGGCCTGGCAGGCGGCTTTTGTGTGCACGAAAAAGAAGCCCCCGCTTCATGGGCTGTGACTCTGCAGCCGCGCAGCAATGGCAGATCTGCATTGAAACGGATCGCTCCGAATCTCCACATTTCGTGCAGTGTGCCCGCATTGCTCTATTGGTCACGGATGAAGTCATGGGAGGGCTTCTTTTTCTTTTTTCTTGCTTTGTTTTTTGCCAGCTGGTTTCCTGCCACCTTCCAGGTGCATGCCTCTGGAAGACCGGCAGGGAAATCGGAAGCGGGCGACTAGTACGCCCATGGCCTAAAGCGGTAAGATCTTTCTGCGCGCCCGCCATACGGACCATTTTCCTCTTTCATCAATTAACATTCAAAAACAGTACATTTGGTTAGCATGGAAATCAGAAATGAATGTAATTTTCCTGTTTTTGTTTCTGCACCGGCGAAGCGCTTGCTTTTTGATTGCTTTTGTTTTTCCTTTTTTGCTAAAATAAAAATAACATTAAAACAAAAGGAGGAAGGACCATGGACTTGGTATGTACCTATGTGGAAGAGGGGATCGGCGTCATCTTGATGAATGATCCGGACAGGCTGAATCCTCTGAATCTGGCAATGGATGATGCTCTGCTGGAAGCGCTCAAAGGATTTGAAAAGAATGAGGAAGTAAAGGTCATCGTCATCGGCGGCAAGGGACGCGCTTTTTCTGCAGGAGGCGACATGGAATTTTTCCACCGGCAGATCGAAAGCCGGTCCTATGAAAACTTGGACAATATCCTGCTTCATGTGAACCGTCTTATCCTCTATATCAAGCAGATGCAGAAGCTTGTTATTGCTGCGGTCCAGGGCCATGCGGCCGGCGGCGGGGCAAACCTGGCATTGGCCTCTGATTTTATCATAGCCGACAGCACGATCAAGCTGTCTGAGCCGTTTACAAAAATCGGTCTGGCCCCTGATGCAGGAGGGATGTACCTCTTGTCCAAAGCAGTGGGCGCGCGGAAAGCCCTGGAAATCTGTGTGGAACATCCTGTATTGGATGCAGGAATGCTGACTGACCTGCACCTCATTACCTGCATGGCCGATGACGGGAAAGTACTGGATGAGGCGCTTTCCTACGCCAGGCATCTCGCTGACGGGCCCCTCAAAGCGTATGAACTCGCCAAAAAGCAGAATACCGCCGTCAATTACCAGGATTTGGAAGAATACCTGGCGGGGACAGAGCGGGAGACCATGTACCATGCTTTCCGTTCCGATGATTTCGCTGAGTCCGTACGGGCTTTCCTTGAAAAAAGGAAGCCCGTCTACAAGGGAAAATGAGGGCAGCAGCCCATGCGCCAGCCATTTGACCGGGGCGGAGCATTTGGGTCTTTCACAATTTTTCCCGTTGCTATTTTTCTCTATAAGTGATACAATACCTTCGTATGTCTGGACAGTCCTCTGCCACAAGCGATCGGCATGAATGTCCTGTGAGTAAGGAGGAAAAGATCGTGAATATTATCGAAACACTCGAAAAAGAACAGCTCAGAAATGACATTCCTGCGTTCCGTCCTGGCGACACCGTCCGCGTACATGTGAAGGTCGTGGAAGGCAAAACAGAACGTGTCCAGGTATTTGAAGGCGTGGTTATCGCAAGAAAACATGCTGGCCTTCGCGAAACCTTCACCGTTCGCCGTATTTCCTACGGTGTCGGCGTAGAAAGAACCTTCTTCGTTCATTCCCCGAGACTGGAAAAGATCGAAGTGAAGCGTCACGGCATTGTACGCCGGGCGAAACTCTTCTACCTGCGCGGACTCTCCGGCAAGGCTGCAAGAATCAAAGAAAGAAAGTAATCCATACAGGAAAAGCTCCTTACGGGGCTTTTTTTGTTGAATAAAAAAGAAACTCTGCCCGCAAATCTTGACAGAGATAGCGCAGAACCAATATTATTTCTAATAAGAAGCAATATCAGAAGGGAGATGGGATGATGCAGATAAAGAAAAAGACCGCTGTTTTCCTGGCGGCACTTCTGTGTATGGCAGGAAGCCATGCGTGGGCGAATAAAATAGAATCGGTGATCGCTGTGGATTTCCTTACGGTAGAGGTGGTCATGGACGAGCCTCTGGCAGCGGCCGTGACCGATCCCCTCCGTTTTGACAGCGCCCATCCGCCTTTTACGTTCAATGACGGGCTCCATATGACAGGAGCCCCGGTCCCGCAGGAAGTGAGAGGCTATCCCAATACATACCGCATCCCGGTGAGCGGCATGGACACAGGGGTGATCTACCAGATCTCCTATGAAGGGCAGAAAGTGAAGACCTTCAAAGTCTATGATGAAGAGGAAATGGACGAGCGCTACCGCAGCCGATATGGCGATTATTTTTGAGCCGTGCAGGGCAGGCCTGTTTATGTTATAATTTTTACTGGTATTTTTTAAATCGTATGCCCTTGTAACGGCAGCCTATGAAATCTGCGGAAGGAGAAGCTATGCATATCGTCCTGGTGGAACCGGAAATTCCGGGAAATACCGGAAATATTTCCCGCCTCTGCGCGGCAGAGCATTTGACGCTCCACCTGGTGAAGCCTCTCGGGTTTTCCATTGATGACAAGCATTTGAAACGGGCCGGTCTGGACTACTGGGATCTGCTCGATCTTCATGTGCATGAAAATTATGAATCGGTGGTAAGCATGCTCGCAGGGCATCATTTTTATTTCAATACCACCAAGGCGGTCCGCGCGTACAGCGAAGTATCCTTCCAGAAGGAGGATGTGCTCGTCTTCGGCAAGGAGACGAAAGGACTTCCGGAATCATTGCTTCTTGCGCACAAGGAAGACTGCATCCGCATTCCCATGATTGAGGAAGCGCGGTCTTTAAATTTGTCCAACGCCGTGGCGATCGTCGCCATGGAAGCGCTCCGGCAGCAGGGTTTTCCCCACTTGCTGGAGGAAAGCGGGCGCTTGTTTAAGAAGGGAGTTAATCATGAATACCTATGATAAGGCTTATGAACTGGCCAACGCGATCAGGGATTCAGAGGAAATGAAACGCCTCAAGGCAGCCGGCGAGGCGCTCAAAGGCAATGAAGACGCGAAGAAACTGGTCAAGGAATACCTCATGGCGCAGATGAAGTCAGATTACGCGAAAATGGCCGGGCAGAAAGAGGATGAAAAGGCTTACCAGCATCTGCAGGAACTGGCGGTGATGGTGAGCAACAATGGGGCAGCCCAGGAATACCTGCAGGCCTTTATCCGGTGGCAGCAGGTCGCCGGGGATCTGCAGAAAATCGTGGGCGACGCCATGATGCAGGGTATGGATGTATTGGAGCTGGATAAAAAATGACGGATTGGAAAACTTTCTTTGAAGGAATCCTGACGGAACGGGAATTCCGCGTGGATGAGCCCATGAGCCGCCACACCACCTACGGCATCGGCGGGCCGGCCGATGTATTTGTGACGCCCACCACCGAAGCGGGTCTCATCAAGGTACTTCGCCGCGCAGCGGAAGGGGGCGTACCGGTCACTGTGATCGGCGGCGGCTCGAACTGCCTGGTGAGCGACAAGGGGATCCGGGGCATCACCGTGTGCATGCAGCGGATGAAACCGGAGCTCATGTGCGACGGGGACTGGATCATCGCTTCCGGCGGCGCCGCTACCGGAGCCGTATCCCGCCTGGCCTGGAAGAATCAGCTGAAAGGCATGGAATGGGCGGTAGGCATTCCCGGCACCATCTGCGGCGCTGCTTTCATGAACGCCAACGGCTACGGCGGCGATATGAAAAAAGTGGTGGAAAGCGTGCGCGCTGTCACCCGTGACGGCAAAGAAGAAAAGGTCTATGGATGGGATGACCTTCATTACGGCGACAGCGACAGTCTCTTCATGCACAATGGGGACATCATCCTCGGCGTGAAGATCCATCTGTCCCACGGCAATGCGGACGAAATCAAGCGGGCCATGGATGAGCACCAGCTCTCCCGCAGGACGAAGCAGCCTCTCGACAAGAGAAGCGCCGGTACCATGTACCTCCGTCCGCCGGGATACCATGTAGGGCCGATGATCAAGGACTGCGGCCTCATTGGATTCTCCATCGGAGACGCCCAGGTTTCGACCAAGCACCCGGACTTTGTGGTGAATAACGGTAAAGCGACCTGCGCGGAAGTGCTCGCCGTACTCCATGAAGTACAGAGACGGGTACAGGAAAAATTCAACGTCCACATTCCTCTCGATGTGCGCATCATCGGCGACGGCGTTGCCCAGGAACGGTAAATCAAGGCAATGAAAAACACAGATTCTGCTCGAAGCGGAGTCTGTGTTTTTCATTGCTCTTAGAAAATGGAAGGTTATTTTTCTTCTTTTTCGTCGCCGGAAAACGCCAGAATGGTGTTTAAAATCAGTTCAGGAAGGATGTTGAAGGAATAAGGCAGGTAGAGCCGTTCCTGCCAGGTATGGGCGCCCTTGCCGTATACACCCATATTGACCGCCGGGATGGAAAGGCGGCGGATGGTCCTGATCGGAATGGGATACAAGGAAGGAAGAGCGGGGAGATTGTTCTCTATGGCCTGTACCGATTCATCGGAGTCATCGATTTTTACATAGCTCGCGTCGGAAATGCATGGAAAGAAGTGACGCACTTCCACTTTTTCTCCCGTTTCCTCCGCGCACTCCCGCGCCAGGCGCTCGATGGACAGGCGCGCTTTTCTTTCATGGGGAAGGTCCATGCGCATGGTATTGCCCGGGCAGTAGGGCGGCGCCAGAAAGAGTACCGCCGCCGGGCCTCTGAGATGGACCGCGTCCGCAAGGGCTGCCACGATGCGGCAGGCGATTTCCCTCTTGTCCATGCCTTCAGAGAGGCTTTTTTCCGCGATGGCTGCCGCTTCTTTTTCCGGATCGATCCCGGCGGCGCGCGCTTTTTCAGAGAGTTCATCGTAAGTGAGAACGGTGAGCTTATCAGGAACGGAGACCATGGGACTGCCAGACTGGGCGGAGAAAGCGCGGGATTTCTTTTCCTGTTCTTCGAGATAAGACGACAGGGACTGGGCGGCGATATCCTTCAATTCGGTGAGCACCGTTTTGACTTCTTTTTCATGGAGGAGCACGTTGAAGTAAAGAAAGGCGGACCTGGCGGTCTGTACATTGTATCCTTCCTTCATATCCTTCAGCTTGAGCAGTGCCGGGGGCTGGCAGAATTCCCCGCCGCAGCTGTCGGAGAGGTCCGGATTGGAATCAATGGCTTCGGTAAGGCGCGCCGCCATGGCCGCGGCGGATACACCTTCGAAAATGCGCCCCACATGGGTTTCTACGCCGAGTACATAGAAAGAAGCGAGCACCTTTCCAACGGTCCCGGTGTACACATACCGGTTGGAATCCCCTTCATAGAGGGGTCCTACATAGTCATTATTGAGGGCCAATACCGGCGTGAGCCCTTCTTTCATGAGAATGTCTGAAATGACCGGCACGGCAGCCATCATGCCGTTATTCTCCGCCTCTTCGTCGCAGGTGAAGAGGAAGAGTACATTTCCCTCCATCTGCTCGCGGTGCTCTGTCAGATACTTCAGAAGAACCATAAGGATGGCGTCGCCGCTTTTCATATCGCAGGCGCCCCGCCCAAAGAGCCATTCTCCGGAAGCGAGGTCCTTTTTCATATCCTCCGGGAGGGACAGCGCGGCAAGCGCTGCCGGCAGGTCATCGCAGGAAAGAGCCTTCTCTTTCAGGGTTCCGTAATCTTCATAGGGCACGGTATCGAGGTGGCCATGGCAGATCACTGTCCGGTCAGAGTCGCCGGCCCCTTTGAGGAGGGCGAATACATTGTTCCGGCCCAGCGGATCTCCCGGGACCGGTTCCATCCAGACCTGTCCCGGATATTCTTCAAAATAAGGAACCCGCCGGATCCAGTCATAGACGGTTTCTGCCATGGTATTTTCGCCGGCAGAGGGACTGACGCTGGGAATTGAAACGAGGGATTTGGTGAGAGCCAGCAGCTCATCATAAAAACGGCCTTTTTTCATAAGCGCCTCCAAAAAGAAAAGGGCACTCCCCCTCAAGGAAAGTGCCGCGTCTTTACGAATTTTTTATTTGTATCATAAAAGGGGAAGGGGAAACTGTCAATAGAGAATGAGTCCGTCCAGGTTCTGCGGCAGAAAACCAAGTGCGTCATAAGATCTTTTCTTTTGAACGTGGAGATATGATACAGGGAAAGACCGCAGACCTTACCATCGGTCATCTTTCTTTCGGATGTTTAGGGAAACCACACAGCTGCCGGGTTTATGACACAGCGTATTCAGTTGCCGCTCCTTGCAGAATGAGTTAAAATAATACATGTAGAAAATAATTGCATACAGGAGGTGCCTTATGAAATGGTCGGAACTGGACATGGAAAAGAAAAGGTACCTCCTTTTATGTTTGCTTCTGGCGGCGGCCCTCCTTGCGGCGGGGATTTTCACGCTGGCTCCGTGGGAAGAAGAGGAAGAGCCTCTCGTTATGGAGGCGCCTGCAGAGACTTCTGAGGCGGCGTCCGCTGTGGTGTATCTCTCCGGCGCGGTGCGCCGTCCCGGCGTGTATGATCTTCCGCAGGGGAGCCGGGTCTACGAAGCGGTGAAGGCCGCCGGTGACGTGCTGCCTTATGCTGATATGGAAGCGGTGAATCTGGCAGCGCCTGTGGAAGACGGAGAGAAGATCCATATTCCTGTCCATCCGGAAGAGACCGCGCAGGTACCGGAAGGCGCCCAACTGGTGAACATCAATTACGCATCTCAGGCGGAACTGGAAACTCTTCCTGGGATTGGGGAAGTGACAGCCGCGAAAATTCTCCAGTACCGCCGGGAGCATGGACTGTTTGAGAAGAAAGAGGAGCTCATGGAAGTGCCTTCTATCGGGGAAGGCAAGTACAGCAAATTAGAAAACAGGATCACATTATGAAGGAGCGCTATTTTCTCCTGTGGTGCGTCATCGCCGCGGCCGCGGGTATGGCCGGCGCAGGGATACTGGAGGTGCCCCTTCCGGCAGCGGCTGCAATAGGCGTGATTCTTGGCGCGGCGGCAGGGGCGTCTTTCTTCTGGGGCCGGAGAGGGGCGGCGTGGGTACTCTGTCTTCTTTTTGTGTGCGCTGCCGGATGGATCCGCATGGAGCTTGCCGGCGAATCATGGCAGCGCCAGAGCCATAGTCTCTCCGGCGCGTCTGGTATGTGGTCCCTCATCATCAGCGGGGAAGCGCTTCCTGTACAAGGAGCAGAACCCTATATCCGGTATCCTGCAGAAGGACAGTCGCTGCGCTACAGTGACGGCACGGCGCGGGACGTGCGGGGACAGATCTATCTCTATGTGCCGTGGGATGGGATAAGCGAGCCTCTTGCGCCGGATACAGTCCTTTCGGTGCAGGGGAAATTATCGAAGTTCCGCTTTTATAGAAATCCAGGAAAGATTGACCTTTCCAGGCGGTACCAGGCGGAGCGTCTCATTGGGCGGATCTATACAGAAGCGAAGGAGGCCGTGACGGCCCTGGGGAAAGCCGGCGCCTTTCCGATGGAAGCGCTCGCCCATGATGTGAAGGAGGGCCTGCGCCGGTCTTTTGCCCCCTTCATGGATCCGATGCGGCTCTCCCTTTTGATGACCCTTCTCTTTGGAGGCAATTACCAGGAGCTTCCGGAAGGGGCGCTGGAAGATTTCACCCGCATCGGGATCGTCCATATTCTCTCTGTGTCAGGGTCCCATATCGCGCTGCTCTTCGGTTTTCTCTGCCTCGCCGGCCGGTGGATGCGCTTGCCGGAGCGGGCGGTCTTTCCTGCGGCGGTTCTGGTGATTCTCTGCTACGCTGGCCTTTCCGGCTTTGTGCCGCCTGTGGTGCGGGCCTCTCTCATGGGGATTTTTTCTGCCATGGGTCTTCTTTTTCACCGGGAGAAAGAAGGAATTCTCCTCCTGGCAGCGGCGCTTTTGTGCATGCTTTTCTATGAGCCGCTCTACCTCTATGATGTGAGCTTCCAGCTCTCTGCCGGCGCCTCCGCGGGGATCCTCCTCTTTTACCGGCCCCTTTTGGCGCGGTGCGCCGGTACCTTCCTGCCGCGGTGGGTTTCGGAAAGCATGGCGGTGGCCGCTGCGGCGCAGCTTCTCACGGTGCCGGTGGTGCTCTATCATTTTCATGTGCTTCCCGTCTATTTCCTGCCGGCCAATCTTTTTGTGACGCCCCTTCTGGAATGGACCATTATCGGCGGCCTGGCGGCTTCTCTTCTCGTCGGGCTGTTTCCCCCTCTGGCAGCGGGTCTTCTTTCCGGGGCGGACTGGCTCCTGTGGGGGGCCCTGCGCCTGGCAGGGGGACTGGCGGCGCTTCCAGGAGCGTCCTTTCAGGCAGGGGGCCTCCTCCGGGCGGAAACCTGTCTCTACTATGCCCTGCTGTTCTTGCTTTTCCTTCTTCTCTATGAGAAAAGAAAACTCGCCCGGCAGGCGGCGCTCTGCCTGCTTCCGCCTCTTCTTCTGTGGAACGGCTGGGCCTTCTGGAACCGCCCCGATACGGAATGGATCGTTCCCGACCTGGGCGCTTCCCGGGGAGCGATCCTTTGGGACGGGCAGCACCATATTCTGTATTACAAGGAAGGAACTCTTCCCATCGACATGGGCGGGCGGGAGCTTCTTTCCGTGTTGGGGTACAAAGGAATTTTTTCCATTGACCTGCTCCTCCTGGATCTGACCGCGGCGAAAGGGACTTCTCCTTTTTCCCTTGCCATGCCGGTGCGGGAAATATGGATGGATCCAGCTTCCCAAAAGAAGGCAGGCGCTTTTCTTGCGGCCCATCCGGAGAGCCGGGTCCGCTCCGTGGAAAGCGGTTCCTGGAAAACTACCGGCGGTCTTAGGATCCGGAAAGAAGGGGGGAGTTACCTCCTCACAAAAAATGGGGCCGGCTGGTACCTTGACGGCGGCGGCCCGGTGATGGACCGTCCGGAAGGGACCCTTTTCTACCTGGGCGGGGCCGGGTCATTTCAAAGCACCGTGAATGATGGTACAATGAAAGTACTTCGTCCGGACGCTGCGGTATACGGCGGAAACAGCACGCCCCAGGCCGGGGAGGACAGGGATTATTTTCTGCTCCATGAAATTCCCTTTGCCGATCCTTCCCTGGACGGGATGGTGACGGTGCGGCAGCGCAGGGACATATGGCAGATGGAAACCTATTTGGGCGGCGCGCCCTGGAAGGATTGAGCATATGGCGGTCAAAGTACAGCAGAAAAATATATGGGTCGTCTACGGAGAAGACCCGGTGCTGGTGCAGGAGAAGAAACAGGAGCTGCTCCGCCGCTATTTCAAAGGAAATGGTCCTGAGCCGGCGGTACTGGGCGCTTCTGACAGCCTGGACGCGTACCGTACCGCCATGGAAGGGCAGTCTCTTTTCTCTGCGGAAACAGCGGTGATTATAGAGAATCCTTCCTTTTTGAAACGGGCGCTCCGGGACGGCGACGAGGCGGCGTATCAAAAGCTTCTTCAGACAATGAAAGACGCAGGTCCCGATGTATTTGTCGTCATCACCTATGAAGGAAAGCCCGACCGGCGGGTGAAGCCGGTGAAATCTCTCTTTTCTTTTGCCTCTTCCATTGAGTGCACCCTCATGAAGCCCCAGGACGGGGCGGAAAAAATGGAAGAATACCTTTACGATCACGGGAAGCGGATGGACCGGGAAGCGCGGGGCTACCTCCAGACGGTGCTCGCCGCATGGGCGGAAATTTCCCAGCCTTTTCTGGAGACGGAATGCGACAAAATTCTCCTCCTCTGCGGAGACGAAAAAGTAGTGACCAAGGCGCTCCTCCAGGAGGCCCTTCCTGATTACATGGACCAGGGAATTTTCCGCTTCACCGACCAGCTTCTCGAAAGGAACGCCCAGGCCGTGCTGGAAGGGGCGCCCCGGGTCTTTACGGATACCCAGAGTACGCTCAAAAATCTGGGATTTCTCGCGTCCCAGTTCCGGCGCATCAAAATGCTCAAGGAAATGCGCAGGACCGGCGCGTCTTCGGCGGTCATGATGAAGCGCCTTGGGATCCGCGGCAGCTGGCAGATGCGGAATCTGGAAGCGGCCGCCCGGAAGGTGTCGGAAGAGGAGGCGGAAAATTTTCTGCTCGATCTCTTTCATTTCCAGTATGAAATGCGCCTCGGCGGGAGCGAGCGGGATATGGAAGATCTGCTGCTCCGGTTCTGCCTCGCCGGGAAGGGAAAGGCCGGTCATGGTCCCCACCTGCGCGCATAGGAAAGTTGTATAGTCCGGTTTTCTTTTTTTGTTATACAATAAGTAGAGATATTTCTTTGATGTTCCGGCGGGACAGACAGGATTTTTCCGCAAGAGGCAGGTATGAATCGTAACGTATGGATAGCGGCGTGCGCCGCGGTTTTGGCATGTGCCGCAGTATTGACCCCTATGGTGTGCAACAGCAGCGGTACCGTCATCCGGGGGCTTTCCGTAGACGGTATGAAAGCAGGAGGCATGACGGCGGCGGATCTTCATTCTTTTATTGATGGGAAAAATGAGAAGATTGCCGGCCGGTCACTAACCGTGCGCCGGGGAGAAGTCCAGCAGGTCTGGGCCTACAAGGATTTGTCTGTGGGCATGAACGCGGACAGCGAGACCGCGCGGATTCTCGCGGTGGGCCGGAGCGGCCATGTGCTTTCCGATCTGGCGGTGCAGTGGAAGGCGCTCCTTGGAGGCGAGTCTGCGTCCCTGGCCATTTCTTATGATGAGAAAAAACTGGACAAGGCCATTGCCGGGCTTTCCGCAGAATACAGCAAGCCGCCGGTAAATTCCCAGCCTGTGATTCACAGCGACGGGACGGTTCTCTTTTCCGGGGGCAAACCGTACCTCCAGATCGACCAGCCCCAAATGAAAGCCCTCGCCAATGCGCAGATTCTCTCGGGCAATGAAGGGACGGTGGAGATTCCGGTCAAAGCAGAAAAGGGGCCGGCCATTCCTGCGTCAGCGCGGAAAGACATCGACCGGGTGCTCGGTGTGTATACCACCTATTTCAGCCAGTCTCCCAACCGGAGCGCCAATATTGCCCGGGCGGCCAAAAGCATTGACGGCTGGTTCATCCGGCCGGGGGAAACGTTTTCCTTCAATCAGGCCACCGGCCTCCGCACGAGAGAGAATGGATACCTGGACGCGCCGGTCTTTCTCGATGGGAAACTGGTGCCTGACGCAGGCGGCGGAGTCTGCCAGGTGAGCACCACCCTTTTCAACGCGGTGCTCCTTGCCGGGCTTTCCGTGACGGAGCGGACCTGCCATTTCGGCCCTGTGGCGTATGCGCCGATCGGGCAGGACGCGACGGTGGCGGACAATTATCTGGACTTCAAATTCCGGAACCAGCTGAAAAAGCCGGTCTACATTATGGCGTCCTACGCGCCTGGGGAGATCCGCCTGTACATTCTGGGAAACCACGAAGATCTCACAAAATCTGTGTCGGTCCAGGAGACTTCCAATACGACGCTGCCGCATAAGACGGTGCTGAAACTGGATCCGTCCCAGCAGGAGGACCGGAAAGTGGAAGAAGGCAATGACGGATACGACGTGACCGTCATCCAGCGGGCCGTCTTCCAGGACGGCAGAACCTATCATGACAGCTTCCGCTCGGTGTACGACGCAGTGGATACGGTGGTGACCTTTAAGAAACAGGCAGACCTTGACGGGGAAAAGGCGAAAATGGACAGCGCCGCCGCAGGCGCAGCAAATCCGGCGTAGCGGAAGAGAGCGGAACAGACCCTGATGGCCCCGCGTCTGGCGGGTTCACCAGGGTATTTATTTACGATAAAGAAGGGTTTGACAGGAGGAATCTATGGCCAAGTACAGGCTTCGCTGCAGAAACGGCGGATCGCCGATTACACTGATGGAAATCGATACGGAGAGCCGCGCCTGGTACATCCAGGCAGAGCACCGGGAGGCGGCGCTCCAGGTCCTTCTCGATATGGGCGCAGCCCTTATGGGCATTGAAGAGATCCTCATCAATGGGGAAGATGTGACAGAGGAGATCCTCTCCCGCATGCCCAATCACGGAATGGACATGGCCGCTCCTGCCGCGGGCGAAGTGCCGCCGCCGGAAGAGGAATACATGCCCCCGGAAGAAGCGCCCCTCCCGGATGAGGCCGCTTTTGAGGAATTCGGCGGCTACCACGCGCCTACCATGGAGGAAATCGAAGAGGCTGCCGCGTCTTCGGTTCCGGAAGAAGACCTGCCGGCGGCCGCGCCTTCCGCAGCAGGATTTTCCATGCCTGCCGGGCTTCCCTCCATCGAGGACGTGATGCCCGCGGCGCAGATGCGGTCCTCCCCATCCAAAAAGAATGGAAAATTTTCCGGCATTTTTCTGGGAAAGAAATCCATCAAAGGCAATCCTGTCTCCATCGCTTCCATTACGGAAGAAATGGACAATATGGTGATCGAAGGGAACCTGGTCTCTGTGGATTCGAGGGAACTGCGGGACCATAAAAAGCTCTATATCATCAAAATCGCTGACGATACCAACGGCATTGTGTGCAAAAAATTCTTTGACTCCGACGGGGACGCGGCCCTTCTGGACAAGTACCTGAAAACAGGGATGCCTCTCAAGATCCGGGGCAATGTGCGTCTCGACAAGTACAGCGGCGCCCTCACCATGAATATCAGCCAGATGGAACAGGGGGAAGTCCATGCGGCGGTCCATGAAGACAAGGCGGAAGAAGTGCGGGTAGAACTGCATCTGCACACCAAGATGAGTCTGGACGGGCTCATCGACGCGGAAAAAGCGATCAAAACCGCGGCAGAATGGAAAGCGCCGGCCATCGCCGTCACCGATCACGGCGTCATCCAAGCATTTCCCAAAATTCAGGACTACGCGAAAAAATACAATGAAAAAGTGATCTACGGCATGGAAGGGTACATGATCGAAAACATACCGGAGAACATTGACACGGACCGGCAGAAGTACAGCCATATCATTATCCTCGCGAAAAATATGACAGGGCTCCACAATCTGTACCGTCTCGTCACCTTTTCGTGCCTCAAATATTATAAGAAACGCCCTCTTCTGCCGAAGGCGCTTCTGAAAGAACTCCATGAAGGACTGCTCTATGGGTCAGCCTGCGTGATGGGCGAATTTTTCCGCGCAGTCCTTGCAGGGAAGAGCGATGAAGAACTGCTGAAAATCGCTTCCTTCTATGATTATCTCGAAGTGCAGCCCCTCGGAAACAACGCCTTCCTCATGGGCGACGACAAGTATGCTGGCATCAATACGGAGAAAGACCTGCAGGACCTGAACCGCCGTGTTATCGATATCGCTGACAAGGCAGGCATGCCCTGCTGCGCCACCTCTGACGCCCATTTCCTCTTCGCCGAAGACCAGATCAACCGGGACATTCTCCTCTCCAAGTGGGACAAGCCGGGGAAAGAAGAATCCCATCCGCCGGTGTACATCCGGACCACCCAGGAAATGCTGGACGAATTCAGTTACCTTCCGCCGGAAAAGGCGAAAGAAATCGTCATCACCAATACGCGGAACATCGCCGCCCAATGCGACTGGATCGAACCCCTTGCGGAAGAGTGGAAATCGTACAACCCGAAAATTTCCGGCGCCGACGAAGCTCTCGTGAAAATGTGCTACGACAATGCCCATGCCATTTACGGCGATCCCCTGCCGGAGCTGGTGGAAGCGCGGCTCAAGCAGGAACTGACGCCGATTATCAAGCACGGCTACGGCGTGCTCTACTACATCGCCCACAAGCTGGTGAAACACTCCAATGACCGGGGCTACCTGGTAGGCTCCCGGGGCTCGGTGGGCTCCTCCTTTGTAGCGACCATGTCGGGCATTACCGAGGTGAATCCTCTCCCGCCCCATTACATCTGCCCTCACTGCCACTGGTGCCATTTCTATACAGACGGCTCCGTCGGCGGCGGTTTCGATCTGGAAGACAAGAAATGCCCGAAGTGCGGGACGCCTCTCCAGAAAAACGGCCATAACATTCCGTTTGCGGTTTTCCTCGGTTTCGACGGGGACAAAGTACCGGATATTGACCTCAATTTCTCCTCCGGCGATGACCAGAGCGTGGCCCATAAATACACGGAAGAACTTTTCGGACGGGACAATGTATTCCGCGCCGGTACCATTTCCGGCCTGCAGGAGAAGAACGCTTACGGCGTGGCCAAACGGTACGCTGAAGTGCGGGGTCTCCAGTGCAATGATATTTACCTCGAAAAAATCGCCGGCGGCGTGATCGGCGTGAAGACCAATACGGGACAGCACCCGGCAGGGATCATGGTCTGCCCGCGGGATATGGACATCCACAATTTCACGCCCCTCCAGTACTCGGCGGACAAGAAATATGAAAAAGACGAAGACGGCAACCGCATCCCCGGCACGATTACCACCCATTTTGACTACCATTCCATTTCCGGCCGCATGCTGAAGCTGGACATTCTCGGCCACGACGATCCGAAAGTCATCCGCATGCTCCAGGACATCACCGGCATTGATCCGCTGCACATTCCTTTTGACGACAAGAAGACCATTTCCATTTTCGGGTCGACAGAAGCGCTTGGATACACCCCGGAAGAATTGGGAAAGATCATAGGAAACAAGGGCAATACCGTCGGATCTCTGGGGCTTCCGGAGTACGGCACCCTTTTCGTCCGGAAAATGCTGGAAGACACGAAACCGAAAAATTTCTCCGAGCTGGTGCGCATTTCCGGCTTTTCCCACGGCACCAACGTGTGGGTGGGGAATGCCCAGGATCTCATCAAGAGCGGCACGGTCAAACTGGAAGAAGCGATTTCCACCCGTGACGACGTGATGAACTACCTCATCGAGCACGGCGTGGACGCTCTCATTTCCTTCAAGACCATGGAAAATGTGCGGAAAGGAAAGGGCCTGGAAAAAGCGGATAAGAAAGGGAATCTCTCCCACAATGAAGAAGCGATCCGGAAAGCGAAAGTGCCGGAATGGTTCATCGATTCGTGCAAGAAAATTTCCTACCTCTTCCCCCGGGCCCACGCAGTGGCCTACGTGATGATGGCTTTCCGCATCGCCTGGTTCAAAGTGTACCAGCCCCTTGCTTTCTATGCGTCGTACTTCACCATCCGGGCGGAAGGAAAGTTTGACGCGCCGGTCATCCTGAAAGGGCTGGACGCGCAGAAAGCGGAACTGGCCCGGGTCAGCTCCATGGACAATGTGAGCGACGTGGAAAAGAAAAACGCTGTCGTCACTGAAGTGGCAGCAGAAATGTACCTCCGCGGCTTTGAGTTCCTCCCGATTTCCCTGGCCCAGTCCAGCGCGACTGAATTCAAAATGGTGGACGGCAAGATCCTTCCGCCTTTCAACTGCATCCCCGCTCTGGGAAACCAGGTGGCGAAACTGATCGTCCAGGCCAGAGAGAAAGGGCCTTTCACCTCGAAGGAAGATTTGCGGAAACGGGCGAAAGTGAGCCAGACCCTGGTGGAGACCATGGAAAATATGGGCATTCTGAAGGGGCTGCCGGAAGAAGAACAGATCAGCCTCTTCAGCTTTTGACAGCCAAAGGGAAATCTTGTAAAATATATGGTACGCACGGGGACGCACCGGTTTCGACAGGAGTTCCTGTATCATAAGAAGCGGGCCGGGATTCCATCTACCCCGTTAAACGGTGGAAAAAACTAAACGCAAAACGTGATTTTGCTCTGGCAGCTTGATCTGCCATGTCTCTCATAAGCCTTCCTGCGGCTTTTGACAGACACCAACCAGCAGGATACCAATGAGCGACGCCTGGTAACTCAGCGGGAACCCTAACCAGGATGGGTGAAGGCAGTTTGTTCCTGAACGATACTTCACTGACAACTTAAATCAGGAACTGCGCCCGGAGAAGCTTATGGGGCAGACTTTTTGGACAGGGGTTCGACTCCCCTCGTCTCCACCAGAGCTTCCAAGCCGCAGACATCACATCGGTGCCTGCGGCTTTTTTGCGCGCCCCGTCCGGAGGCGGGACTGGCGGTTTGTCTATCGCGGGCATAGGCAATTGCTATGTTGACGCCGGATGGGGGTCATTTTATACTGGAGAAAATCAAAAGTAGCGAAGGCGCTGTTTCCCCGTGGAAGCGGCGCCTTTTTGTACAGGCAGGAGGCGGCGCTATGAACCGGATGGAACTGCATTTTTTATGGCTCGCTGTGTTTGTTTTGTCGCTTCCCGGAGTGGGAGGCGCCGGGCAGAAGCGGCCCGCACTGCCTCTGCCGGTGCTGACCTGGAATAGGGAGGCCGTGGCGGAACGGAAAATTCCTCTTGGCAGCGGCGCCTGTATCGCCGTGTCCGGAAGGGCAGCCATCGCCGGTCTTGCCCTGGACAAGGCAGGTGTATAGGAATTTCTTTTAAAATAAAATGTCTGGAAAATGGACTGCTCCACGAAAGGGGCAGTTTTTGTTTTTTCATGGAATTTCTTTTGCGGCGGGAGAGACGATGGTTATTCTATGCTACAATATAAAAAAGATTCATCATACGGAATGGGGGACAGCATGAAGTATAACACGGTTATTTTTGATATGGACGGCACCATTCTCGATACGCTCGCAGATATGAAGGAGAGCATCAACTGGGCGCTGGCGCAGGGGGGATTTCCGCCCCGTTCCCTCGCGGAGGTGCGGCGCTTTGTAGGAAATGGGAATCATCTCCTCGCGGAACGGGCCGTGCCGCAAGGGACGCCCGCAGAGAAAGTGGAAGAAGTGTTCCAGAATTTCCACAAGCATTACCGCCTGCACTGCATGGATCATACCCGCCCTTATGAAGGGATCACCAGTCTTCTTCAAATGCTTCGTGACGGAGGAATTCATACCGCGGTGGTCTCCAATAAAGCGGATTATGCGGTGCAGGAACTGAGGGAGCGCTTTTTCCCGGGGCTCTTTGACGGGGCCGTAGGGGAAAGGGAAGGAATCCGGCGGAAGCCCTGGCCGGATTCGGTATTTTCCGTGATGGAAGCCCTCGGCGCGGAGAAAGAGAGCACGGTCTATGTGGGGGACTCGGAAGTGGATATAGAGACCGCGGAACATGCGGGAATTCCTTGTATTTCTGTGGACTGGGGATTCCGGACGAAGCCCTTTCTCATAGAACATGGAGCGTCGGTCATAGCGGAGACCATGGAGGAGCTTGCCGCTTTTTTGACAGGCGGTGCGGCGGGAAAGGCGCGCCATGGATAAGGCGTTTATGGAGGCGGATGCCCTCCGTTCTCTCCGGCAGGCCAATGCGGCGTGGCGTCTTCTTGCGGCGGACGACGCGCCCTTTTGCTGCGCCTTTTTTTATCAGGAATTTATCGCGGAGAACCGGCGGAATATTCCGGAGGAAGCGGTGCTTCATGATCTGCAGGCTTTTCTCTACCAGTACGGCGGTGCGGACAAGCGGGAAGAGGAGAATCTCGAAGGGGAGGCCCAGGAGCGTTTGAAGGTATGGGCCAATGATGACCACCAGTGGCTCCGCCGTTTTACGAGGGACCGCATGATCTGCTATGATCTGACCGCTTCTGCCCAGAAAGCGGTAGAGTGGCTCTGGAGCCTCAGGGAGCGGAAATTCATCGGCACTGAGTCGCGGCTCCACCTGTTTTTTCATCTCCTCCACGAGATCGAGCATGATGCCAATCCGGACAGGGAAGCGCGCATCGCTTTTCTGGAGGCGCAGAAGAAGGAAATCAATGAGGAGCTGAAAACGCTCCGCCAGGGCGGCACCGTGCAGGTATTGACCGATGTGCAGATCAAGGAGCGTTTCTTAAATGCCATGGATATCGGCGAGAGCATCCTCTCTGATTTCCGTGCCGTCAAAGACCGGTTCCAGGAAATGTATGAGCAGTTCCGGAAAGAAGTGAATGAATGGGATGAAGGAAAAGGGAAGCTCATTGACCTCTGTCTGGACAACCAGAAGATGGTGGAAGAGTCGGAGCAGGGGAAGAGTTTCACCGCTTTTTTCAATTATCTCATGCAGTCTGATGAGAGCGACCGCGATTTTGACGAGACCGTGCGGAAGGTGCTTCTTCTGGGGAATTTGTCCCAGATGGCGAAGGCGTCCGATATCCGCCACATCAAGTACGCCTGGACAAGCGGGGCGGAAGATGTGCAGGAGACGGCAGATAAAATCACCGCCCAGATTTCGTGGTATGTCAATGAGAAGCATCTGGAGGAGAAGCGGAATATTTACTGTCTGATCCGGGACATCCAGGAGAAAGCCGCCGCTCTTCGCGGGCACATCCCTAAGAGGGAGGCCTTTATGACGCTCGATGAGGGGGCGGCCGATGTGGACCTTCCTATGGATACGCCGCTCACCATGCCGCCGGCGGAGATACGGCTCGCCGCGCCGCCTCTGACAGAGGGGACCCATCATGGTGAAAGCGGGGCTCTCTTCCATCAGATCTATGTGAAGAAAGAGGAACTGGCACGGCGCGTGGAGGCGATGCTCGCGGAGAAAAGTCCGGTGTCCCTTGCGGAAGTGACCGCCCGCTATCCGCTGCGGTATGGCCTCCTCGAGCTTTTGTCCTACCTGGAACTGGGGAAGAAGTTCAAAGTGGAGCGAACGGGGGCGATCGACCGGATCCCCTACGCGAGCCTTTCGGGGCGGCCTGTATGCACCGAGATGGAACGGGTTTTATTTTCTAAAAAAAGGAATGCAAAATGACGAAGGATGAATTGGGATTTGCCAACGCGGTGATCAGCCTGCTCCAGGGTGTGGTCGTGCGCGGCGCCAAAGGCAGCCTGTGGGCAGAGGTCACGGCCCGCTCCGCGGCGATTGAAGACTATGTGCGCCGCATCGGCCTTCATCTGATCGTGGATGAGCGCTACGGCTACGCCTATTTGAAGCAGGTCATTCCTGAGACAGGCGGACGGGAGGAAGGGCTCCGGCGTCTCATGTCCCGGCGGGCGCTGCCTTTTGATATGAGTTACTTCCTGGCGCAGCTTGTGAGCGAGAGCAATGCCTATGATGAAGAAAGCGGGGATTCCTACCTGACCGTGACGAAGGACCGGCTCCTGGACGTGATGCGCCAGCTGAACCCGAAAGTGACTGACGAGGTGAAATTTGAAAACCGGGTCCATACGCTCATCCAGAAAGCGGTGGACATGAAATTTCTGGAACCGGTGGCAGGGTCAGTGGAGGAAACTTACGAGGTGAAGCCCCTTTTGAAAAGCTTCATCAACGCGGAATGGCTCGCCGATTTCAACAGGGAGCTCGCCCGTTATGAAGCGCAGATGGCGGAGAAAGACAGCGGAAAGGAGGAATCGTAGTGAATCTTTTTGAAGAGGTGACACAGGAACGGGCTCCCGGTTTCCGCCTCTACCGGCTGGAAGTGTATAACTGGGGCACTTTTGACGGCGCGGTGTGGCCGCTCGTGCTGGATGGGGACACGACGCTCCTTACTGGGGAGATCGGTACCGGGAAATCCACCATGGTGGACGCGCTCCTGACGCTTCTCGTGCCGGCGCGGAAGGTGACCTACAACAAAGCGGCAGATTCCTCCGCCCGGGAGCGTTCCCTCACATCCTATGTGCGGGGGTACTACACGAAGCGCGTCACAGAGCAGGGCATCGAGGAGCCGAAGGCGCTCCGTGAGAAAGACGAGTATTCTGTAATTCTCGCAGTGTTCCGGGATGAAGCGGACGACAGCACGGTGACGCTTGCCCAGGTTTTCTGGTTCCAGCAGAATACGTCTGTGCCGGAGCGTTTCTACGTGGCGGCGCGGCGGGCCATGTCGATCCGCGGGGATTTTTCCATGGAAGGGCGCGCCTCTATGGCAGAGCTCCGGAAGAGTCTTTCCAAAGAAAACGGCGTGAAAGTATTTAATTCGTTCAATGATTATTTTTCCTACTTCCGCATTTTCTTCGGCATTACCCAGATCCAGGCCATGGAGCTCTTCCAGCAGATCGTGTCCATGAAAAAAGTGGACGGCATCACGGATTTCGTGCGGAACAACATGCTCGATGCCGTGTCCTACCGGGATGAGATCCGGGACAAGATCGAACAGATGCTGAAATCTTTCCATGATCTGGAACGGACCCACGATGCCATCCTGCGGGCGCAGAAAGAACAGGAAATTCTAACGCCCCTCATCGCTGACGGGGAGGCGTACCTTGCGGCGGACGCGCAGAAAGAAGCGTACAACGCCATGGGGAGCATGCTGGAACCGTGGATGGCATCGCTGGAAATGGAAGATCTCCTCCGGATGAAGGAAGAACTTACACGGGAAGAGGCCGATCGCTCTGCCAGGCTTTCTGTGCTGGCGGAAGAAAAGAAAAAGAATGAAGAGAGTCTCGAAAGAGCCCGGCAGGAACGGTATGAAAAGGGCGGCCAGAAAATAGAAATGGCCCAGCAGGCCCTGGA
>CAUBUJ010000003.1 GCA_958439155.1 uncultured Veillonellaceae bacterium | reverse complement strand
ATGTGAGAAATACGGAGGGCGGCATTTCCGGCGGGGCGCAGAGTACAGGGCGCAGGGCGCAGAGGGGTGGTGCGCCGCCTTAAATAAAATGGGCGGCGGAATTTTGTATGGTCCAGGGTGCCGGACGGGAATGGGGAAGCGCAGAGTAAGGAGCAGTCATAGCCTGCTTATTTTAGGGGAGGAGAATGTGCCAGTGGTCACGTTCTCCGGCGCTAAGGAAATCAGGCTGTGCCTGTTTCCTCACTCCGCAGGGACTGAGAGGGGATGTGCCTGCGTACATAGTGCTTTTCCATCGGTCGTGCAAGTATGCGAAGCTGAAAGCTCCCCTGCCATGCACGGCGAAGCCATATAAAAAGCGCCTTCTGCTTTCCTCTTCAGACTCCAGACTTCCTACTTCAGAACACGAGCCCTGCGCCAATGACGCACGATCTGCCCCAGGCCGCGGACCCCGTGCCAATGATGCACCAGCCGTTAGCAGCTTCATCCCGCGGCGAAGCCGCATATAAAAAGCGCCTGCTGCTTTCCTCTTCAGACTCCAGACTTCTGACTTCAGACCACGAGCTCTTCACTAATGACCAACTGCTCGCCTCAGACCCCAGACCTCAGATTCTGTTCCCATGATGCAGATTTCCAGACTTTCGATTATAGTGTGACTCCACAAATGACTTGTTATGCCTCAAAAATTGGAATGGAGATTTTCTTCTGGGAATGGCTCCATAATCATTTGTACCAGCCTTTCTATGTGGATTTCCATAGTATCCAGGCAGGGGAGAGGGGAAACGGTGTCGTTCAAAAGGAGGGGGAGTTCTGTACAGCCCAGGATGACTGCTTCCGCGCCCTGGTATTTGAGGCGGGAGATGACTTGCTGGAAGTATTGGAGGGTACTTTCTTTTTTGATGCCCAGTTCCAGTTCATTTTCTATGTGGTGTTGTATCTTTGCCTGTTCATGACGATCTGGAACGAGCAGGTCAATTTGTTTCTGTTGAAAAGGGATTTTGAAGAAGTCTTCTTTCATAGTGAAGGCCGTGCCCAGGAGAGCCAGCTTTTTATAGTTCCGGCGGCAGGCGCAGGCAGCTGCTGTTTCGGGGATGCTTACAAGCGGAATGGGAGACAGACTGGCAAGCTGGTCGAAGACAATGTGCGGCGTGTTTCCTGTCAGGGCGGCGAATTCCGCGCCGGCGGCAGCCAGATTTTTTATGGATTCAGCCAGGTAAGCGGTGAGGCCTGTGTAGTCTTTTCTGGCGCAGTAATCCATTACGTGAAATACATCGATGCTGTCGATTACAAGGGGCGGAAATTCTTTCTTTCCGCTTTGTTTCTGCACAGAATATACAATGCCGCGGTAGTAGGGAATGGTTGATTCCGGGCCGGTTCCTCCGACGAGTCCTAATTTTTTCATGATTGCCCTTTCTTTTACAAATGAGGGGATGATTCTGGCGAGCCATGCCATAGATGGTTTAAAATCTGCAGTCCCTGACGCAGTTCTTCTTCCGAGGCAGGCGCGTCTATGGAAAGACGTACTGCCGCCGCTGGTTTTGTGAGGCCTACAGCGAATTTGGAAGCGCTGTATACGCGGACGCCTTTTTCCAGTGCCGCCTCAGCGAAAGCGTCGCCGGTCCATGACGGGGGAAGGAGAAGCCACCGAAAAATGTCTGTTTCTTTTCCAAGGCAGGTGGCTGACGGAAAATATTCACGGATGATGGCGTCCCGCTTCTTCGTCTTTTCTTTGTGCATAGAGAGGATCTCCTGGTACTTTCCAGAGGCGATGAGCCGGGAGGCGAGCTCTTCCATGAGAGGCGTGACCGATACATTGAGGCTGTACAGCGCATCCGCGATCGCTCCGAAAAAAGGAGCCGGTGCGGTGAGAATTCCTAGGCGCAGACCAGGGGAGAGAATCTTGGACAGGCTCATAAGGAAGACGGACTGGTGAGGGATCAAACTGGTGACGGCAGGCAGACCGTCTTCGGTGAGCTGGTAGGTGCCGTCTTCGATGAGGATGAGCTGGTGGTCTCGTATGAGCCGGGCCGCTTCTTTCCTGGCGGACAGGGGCATGGTGACTGTGGTGGGATTCTGGCAGGCAGGAATGAGGTAGAGGCCTTTGACAGGTTCTGCGCGGAGCTTGTTTGCGAGCAAGGAAAGATCCATTCCGTTTTCTGTCATAGGAATGGGCAGCAGGTGGAGACCAAACATGGCGGCGGCTGTTTTAAATCCCGGGTAGAGATGGTCATCGACCGCAATGAGATCGCCTGGGCGGAAGAGGGCAGAGAGGACGGCAGTGATTCCATTTTGCCCGCCGCAGGAAAAAACGATCTGTTCCGGAGGGGCTGAAATGCCGCACTGTGATAGAAGGGACGCAGCGGTTTCTTTCTGCCAGAACCATCCAGGGTCATCGTCAGCGTGGTGGCAAAGCCAGCGGGCCGCGTCAGGCTCGGAGAGCATGCGTCGGAGTTCGTCCAGGGCAGGATCATAAGAGGAGGATTCCGGGACGGTCGCTCCCATGTCAATGATGCGTGCAGAGAAAGGGGCTACCAGGCGGGCGCTGGAGAGAGCGTCGTACGAGACGAAGGTGCCGCATCCAACGGCGCCGGAGAGGAGACCTTTCTGTGTGGCAAGGCGGAATGCTTTGGATACGGTGGATACATTGATGTCCAGAAAATCAGCCAGTTCCCGCTGGGGCGGCAGCTTCGTACCTGGGCGAAGCCGGCCCTCACGGATATCCTGTTCCAGCAGTTCAGCCAGGGTAAGGTAGAGCGGGCGTCTGCCGGCAGGCAGCACAGGACGCCACGTCATGGGGTAATCCGTAAAAGAATTAAAAGGCATAGGCCCTCCTTAAGTCGCTTTTCCTTAGCATACCATAATGGAACGAGACGGAAAGAGAAAAGATTGTAGGCCATACAATTTTCTGATTGTATGTGAAAAGAAGGGAGCGTATACTGCCTGTATGAAAAAGGAGGCTTTTCAAATGAAACAATATGTAGTAGATGCTTTTACGGATCATGTTTTTACAGGAAATCCAGCAGCGCTCTGTGTCATGGATGCATACCCGGAAGACCGGCTGCTCCAGCAGATCGCAGTGGAAAATAATTTGTCTGAAACGGCGTACCTTGTGCCGCGCAAAGAAGGATATGACCTGCGGTGGTTTACGCCGGGCGGAGAAATCGACCTCTGCGGCCATGCCACGCTGGCGTCGGCTTTTCTTGTTTTCACAAAACTTCATCCGGAATGGGAGAAGGTGCCCTTTTATACCCGGTCCGGAATCTTGACGGTGACCCGGGAGAAAAACGAGATGGTCATGGAATTTCCTGCCTATGATCTGAAAGAAGTGCCGGTCACAGAGACGATAGCATCGGCGATCGGGGTCCGTCCCACGGCTGCTTTTATGGGACGGGATCTTCTCTGTGTGCTGCCCCATGAGGAGGATGTACGCCGCGCCGCTCCGGATATGGGGATGGTGAAAGAGCTTCCGGGTTTGCTGCTCCACATCACTGCGCAGGGGAAGGACTATGACTGCGTGTCCCGCTCGTTTGCACCCAAACTGGCGGTCGATGAAGATCCGGTGTGCGGCTCCGGCCACTGCCATATTTTCCCTTACTGGGCAAAGGCACTCGGGAAGGAATGCCTTCGCGGCTATCAGGCATCCCGGCGGGGCGGAGAGATCGGAGGCAAGGTCAAAGGAGGGCGTGTCTTCCTCTCCGGCAAAGCGGTCATCTTCTCTGAAGCAGAATTGTATTTGTGAGAAATTCCTGGGCCGTTCTATGAGTTCCGCCATATAGGAAGCGCATGTTTTTCTTTTGTCAGGCATCGCAGGCAGTACAGCGCCGGCGGTGCTTTTTTTATGTCCGATTTTTCCAGGGATTCTTGCTATTCACAGGAAGTGCCTTTATAATAATAACTACACGGAAAGGAAATGGAATATGAGGAAATTATTATCTATTTTGCTGGCCCTGTGCTTTCTCGGCAGCGCTGCAGCGATGGCAGCGGGGCCGGAAGACCGCGGCTTTGGCGATATGCGCTGGGGGGATTCGGAAAAGAAGGTCAGTGAGAGATATGCCCTGCGGTACCTGGAGGAGACTTCCGGCGGCGGACGGCTCGCGGCGGTGAATTTCACGGATTTCAAAGAAGTCATGGGGATCAAGGGACCGCTGGTGGTGCTCGCCGCTTTTCGCGGAGATCGTCTGGTGCAGGTGAATGTGCCGCTCTCCACGGACAGCGCAGAAGAGGCGGACCGGGCTTTTGCGGAATATACGGACAAGCTGACCTCCCTGTACGGTGCAGCGGCGGAAAAGAGTGATCTCGCTGCTTTATGGCGGGGCAGGCATACGAATATTTATGTGCAGAAAAAGAGGGAAGGCATTTTGGTGAGCTTTATTGACGCGGAAGAGATGAAGCGCTGAGAAAAGACCGGAGTCAATCATTTTCCGTATTTGCGTGTATGAGGATTTGAGAAAGAACAGGAGATATATATGAAACATACCAAAGAATGGGCATTGGTACTGGCGGCACTGGTGCTGCTGGCGATGCCTGCTGACGCGGCAAAAGGCGGCGGCGCAAGAGGCGGAGGCATGGGCGGCCGCGGGGGCAGCCCCTCTATTTCCCGCCCTGCAGGGAATCCGGGCAGCCAGAAAATCGATATCAGCGGCATCAGTAAGGAAAAACGGATGGCTTCGCCGCAGAATAGGGAGGGCACCGGTTCTGGAACGTCTCAGGGACAAACATCTCAGGGACAGCCGGGAACGGCCGGAAATGGCGCGTCTGCTCCAGCCAATACAAGAAGCGGATTTTTTGGCGGCGGCGGATTTTTCAATGGGTTCTCTCTGTGGCCGTGGATGTGGTTTGCCGGCCACAATTCTTCTAGTGCCAATGAGGGGGAAAATAAAGAGCCCCCGCAGGAAGAGACTTTTGGGGACATGCTCGCCCGGTGGGAACAGAATGTGGATCAGTTCTTCCTTTCTATTTTCCGCTGGCTCGGTTTGGAAAATCTATAATAGGTGCAGGAAAGGCAGCTTCAAAAGGGGGCTGCTTTTCTTTTTAGATCCATTTTACAAAAGAGAATTTACGAACAAAGAAAGAGACAGCCTTATTCGCCGTAATGAGTTATATATTGCGGTTCTATTTTCTCTATGCTATACTATTTTTGAAGTTCTTATTTTTTAAGCCGGGTGGGACATAAAATGTCCTCTGGGATGGGAGGAGGCGGTCTTTTGGAAGAAGATTCCCTGATGGCGCTGCTTGTGCCGGAAATGATGGAACAGGCAGCGGAACGGTATGAAATTCTAAGGCAGATTGCCCTGTCCCAACCGGTGGGGAGGCGTCTCCTGTCCGTGCAGACCAAGCTTACCGAACGGGTGGTGCGCGGCCATGTAGAGGCGATGGAAAGGGCGGGTCTCCTTCATGTGCAGCCCGTAGGAATCCGCCTTACCGCCCGGGGGGAGATGGTGCTGGCCCCGCTTTCCCGGTACTTCCTGAGCCGGCCGTCTTTCGCGGAATTAGAACGGCATCTCACCTCCCTGCTTTCTATGAAACGGGTCATTCTCGTCCATGGCGATGCGGACCAGAGTGAGAATGTGCTGCCCCATATCGGCCAGGAAGCGGCTCTGGCCATGAGCCGTGTAGTCAAATCCGGGCAGATTATCGCCGTCAGCGGCGGCACCACCATGGCAGCTATGGCAGCGGCGCTGCCCAAACTGGATCTGGATGTGACTGTGGTGCCCGCCCGGGGAGGATTTGGGGAGAAAATTGAGTATCAGGCCAATACCGTCGCCGCGGTGACCGCGGAAAAAATGGGCGGCACCTACCGGATGCTCCACATTCCTGACGGATTCAGTACAGAACTCATCAATATGCTCCGGAAAGAAACACCGGATCTTGTGGAGATTGAGTCTCTCATCCACCGGGCCGATCTTCTCGTTATCGGCGTAGGAGAAGCAAACCGCATGGCCCAGCGGCACCAGCTGGAAACGGCGCAGAAGAATCATCTCATTGCGTCCGGAGCCTGCGGGGAAGCGCTCGGTCTCTACGCAGACATCCGCGGGCGGATTTTGTACCGCATGAATAATGTGGGCATTACCGTAGAGGAGCTTGCATCCATTCCCCATGTATTCATCGCTGCCGGCGGTGCTTCCAAAGGGGCAGCGATTCTTGCCATGGCCCGGGCAGGCGTGCGGGGTACCCTCATTACCGATGAAGGGGCAGCGAAAGAAATCCTCCGCATCGCGGAAGGGACGGCAGAGCCGGAAAAAACATCGTAAGCTTATGTCATTTCTACTTTCTTTTTACATAGATCACGTATAGTACTCATAGGAGGACAGCAACATGGCAACAAAAATCGGCATCAACGGCTTCGGACGGATTGGTCGTCTCGTATTCCGGGTTATGCTGGAGCGGGATGATTTTGAGATTACCGCCATCAACAATCCGAGCGGAGCGGAAACAGCGGCGTACCTGGCCAAGTATGATACGGTCCATGGACGGCTGGATAAAGATGTACAGGTCGATGGAGATGATCTCATCATTGACGGGAAGCGGATTCATGTGCTCCATGACCGGGATCCGGAACATTTGAAATGGGAAGACTACGGCGTGCAGATTGTTATCGAAGCGACAGGGAAGCTGAGAGATCATGAAAGTGCGGGAAAACACATTCATGGCACAGTGAAGAAAGTCATCATTACTGCTCCCGGCAAGGACGATGACGCGACTCTCGTGATGGGCGTCAATGAAGAGCAGTATGATCCGGCGAAGGACCAGGTCATTTCCAATGCGTCGTGCACGACGAACTGCCTCGCTCCTGTAGTAAAAGTACTGAATGAAACCTTCGGCATTTCCCGGGGCATGATGACCACGGTTCATTCCTATACCAATGATCAGGCCATTCTGGAAAAAGCCCATAAGAAAGACGCCCGCCGGGGCAGAGCCGCCGCGGAAAATATCATTCCGACCTCGACCGGCGCGGCCAAAGCGATCGGCATCGTCATTCCTTCCCTGAAAGGGAAACTGAATGGTCTTGCTATCCGCGTTCCTACGCCGGACGTTTCCCTGGTAGACCTGACCTGCGAAATGAAGAAAGACGTAACCAAAGAAGAAGTGAACGCGGCGCTCAAGGCAGCGGCGGAAGGGGAACTGAAGGGCATTCTCGCCTACACGGAAGAGCCGCTCGTTTCCAGTGATTTCCGCGGCACCAGCGTGAGCTCCACGGTGGATGCGTCTCTGACCATGGTGGTGGACGGCAATCTGCTGAAAGTCATCGCCTGGTATGATAATGAATGGGGTTACTCCTGCCGGATCGCTGATCTGGCGGCTTATGTTGCCTCGAAAGGACTGTAAGAATGAAAAAGACAATTTATGATCTTGATGTCAAAGGGAAAAAGGTCTATGTGAGAGTGGATTACAATATCTCCTACGGAGAGGGCGGCACCATCCGGGATGACCGCCGTATCCGGGCGACACTTCCCACCTTGCATTACCTTCTGGATCATGGGGCAGCGCTTGTGATCGCCAGCCACCTGGGCCGGCCGAAAGGCGTCGTCAAAGAGGAAATGTCCCTTCGGGGCGTGGCGAATCATCTGGCGGAGCTCCTTGGCCGTCCTGTGCAGTTTGCCAAAGACTGCATCGGGCCGGAAACGGACGCCATGAAGGCGGCGCTTCAGCCGGGGGATGTGCTGCTCCTGGAAAATCTCCGTTTCCACAAGGAAGAAGAGAAAAATGATCCGGCTTTCGCGAAAGAACTGGTCAAGGGATGCGATGCCGCAGTGAATGACGCTTTCGGTGTGTCCCACCGGGCGCATGCATCCATTGTGGGCGCGGGCAAGCTTCTCCCCATGGCGGCAGGGCTTCTCCTCAAAAAAGAAATTGATTTCCTGGAAGGTGTCATTGACCATCCGGTCCGTCCTTTTGCAGCCATTATCGGCGGAGCGAAGATCGGAGATAAAATCCATGTCATCGCGAACCTCATGGAAAAGGCGGATGTCATTTTAATCGGCGGCGGCATGGCCAATACCTTCGTTGCAGCCAGCGGCTATGATATGGGCAAATCCCTGCAGGACCGGGACCGGTTCGATCTGGCACGGGATCTGATGGCCCGGGCCAAGAAACTCGGCGCGAAAATGATGCTTCCTGTGGACTTCACCGCGGCGGACGCTTTCAGCGAGACTGCCCATACAAAGGTCCTTACAGCGGAAGAATTCAGCGATCCCTGGATGGCTCTTGACATTGGCCCCAAAACGATTGAGCTCTATGTGGAGACGCTGAAGAAAATGAAAACGGTTGTTTGGAATGGACCGATGGGCGTATTTGAAATGAAACCCTATTCGAAAGGGACCTTTACCATCGCGAAAGCACTCGCCGACATGGATGCTACCACCGTTGTAGGCGGCGGAGAATCGGCAGAAGTGGTGGACAAACTGGGGATTGAAAATCAATTCTCTCACGTCTCCACCGGCGGCGGCGCTTCTCTGGAAATGCTGGAAGGCATGGTTCTGCCGGGCATCGCGATTCTTGCCGATAAGGAGGAACAAGCGTGAGGACGCCTCTCATCGCGGGCAACTGGAAGATGAATGGAGCAGGAGAGGAAGCGGAGGCTCTCCTTACGGCGCTGTCATCCTCTGGAAAGGGGCCGGCAGAAATGCTCGTATGTCCCCCTTTTACGGCTCTTCCTTCAGCATGCCAGATCCTCGGCAGAGGGCCGGTCCATATGGGGGCACAGAATGTGTATCCCGCAGAAAAAGGCGCTTTCACTGGAGAAATTTCTCCGTCCATGTTGAAGGCTATGGGATGTTCCTTCTGCCTCTGCGGCCATTCTGAGCGCCGGCAGATTCTGGGAGAAACCGATGATTTTATTAACGCTAAAGTACGGATTCTGCTGTCGCACGGTATCACTCCCATTCTCTGTACCGGGGAGACAAAGGAAGAGCGCGCCGGAAGCCTTACAGCGGAAGTGATCCGCAGGGAAATTGAAAAGGGCCTGGCCGGCGTCGGTTCCGACGATGCCGCAGGCATCGTGATTGCTTATGAACCGATCTGGGCGATCGGGGCGGGGCAGCCGGCCTCCCCGGAAGAAGCGGAAGAAACGGCCGCGTGGATCCGGGAATGTCTTTTCCAGCTTTTTGGCAGCGCCGTTTCAGAAAAAGTAAGGATTCTTTACGGAGGAAGCGTCAATGGGGAGAATGTGTCCTCCTTCCTCGCAGAGCCGGATATTGACGGCGCCCTCGTAGGCGGAGCCAGTCTGAAGGCCGATGAATTTATCAAGATTTACGAAGCGGCATGCATAAAGGCCGTTTCTGGAGCCAATTAATGGCAGTTAAGGGATAAAGTCCTGGAGGAGTTTGACTATGGCAGCAATTACCGATCTTCACGCAAGAGAAATTCTGGATTCGAGAGGCAATCCGACCGTCGAAGTAGATATGGTTCTGGAAGATGGGACTTTCGCGAGAGCGGCGGTTCCGTCCGGCGCATCCACCGGCATGTATGAAGCGACAGAACTGCGCGACGGAGATGAAGAACGCTACAATGGGAAAGGCGTCCTCCAGGCAGTGGAAAATGTGAACACAGAAATCGCTGACGCCGTGATTGGCCTTGACGCTTCCGATCAGAGAGGGATTGACCATCTCATGATCGATCTGGACGGCACAGAAAACAAGAGCCGCCTCGGCGCAAATGCGATTCTTTCCGTATCTCTCGCAGCGGCTCACGCCGCATCCCAGTCGGCGGGACTTCCTCTGTACCAGTACCTGGGCGGCGTGAATGCCCATATCCTGCCGGTGCCTATGATGAATATTATGAACGGCGGGGCTCATGCGGACAACAATGTGGACATCCAGGAATGCATGATTATGCCGGTCGGGGCAGAATCCTTCTCGGAAGGGCTCCAGATGGGCGCGGAAGTGTACCATGCCCTGAAAAATGTGCTGAAAGGGAAGGGTCTCTCTACGGCGGTCGGTGATGAAGGGGGCTTCGCGCCGGATCTGCCTTCCAATGAAGCGGCCATCGAAGTGATCTGCGAAGCGGTGGAAAAAGCAGGCTACCGCTGCGGGGAAGACATTGCTCTCGCTCTCGACGTGGCCGCGTCGGAAATCCTTGGCGAGGACGGTCTGTACCATCTCACAGGGGATCATACCGACAAAAACGCAGAAGGCATGATCGCCTATTATGAACAGCTGCTGGAAAATTATCCGATCATTTCCATCGAGGACGGCCTCGGGGAAGAAGACTGGGAAGGATGGAAACTTCTCACCGCGGCGCTGGGCGGCTCCATCCAGCTCGTCGGGGATGATCTCTTCGTCACCAATACGAAGCGTCTTTCCAAGGGCATCCACATGGGTGTAGGCAATTCCATCCTGGTGAAAGTGAACCAGATCGGCACGCTCACCGAAGCGGTGGAAGCAGTGGAAATGGCCAAGAAATGCGGTTACTCCGCAGTAATTTCCCACCGGTCCGGCGAGACGGAAGATACGACCATTGCCGATATCGCTGTCGCTCTCGGCGCAGGCCAGATCAAGACCGGCGCTCCCTGCCGTACAGAACGAGTCGCGAAGTACAACCAGCTTCTCCGTATTGAAGAAGATCTGGATACAAATGCGGCCTATGGGGACGGCCATATCCGTCACCTTCTGCGCCGTCTGTTCTGAGTCAAAAGAAACACGGCACAAAAAAAGGACAGCCTCTTATGAGGGGCTGCCCTTTTTCTATGGAAGAAGGAAATGAGTAAGCACCGAAAGCGGATAGTGAAAGGGAAACATTGCCCCATGTCCGCCTGGCGGCTTTTTTTCATCATTACCAAGCTGCTTCAATGGTGCCTTTGTACTTTTCTGCAATAAACTTCTTCACTGCGTCAGACTGGTAGGCTTTCACAAATTTGGCATACGCCGGATTGTCCTTGTCCTTTTCCCGGGCTGCGATGATCATCACTGCGAGAGGATTGTCTTTCGCTTCGAGGAAAATGCCCTGGTCTTTCGGAGAAAGGCCGGCGCTCATGACGTAGTTCATGGTGATGACAGAAGCGTCTACATCGTCGAGACTTCTCGGGAGCTGCGCTGCTTCCAGTTCACGGAATTCAATATGTTTCGGATTTTCCACCACATCTGCCGGAGTGGCTTTGTTGCCGGCGCCTTCCTTCAGCTTGATCATGCCTGCTTTTTCCAGAAGCTGGAGACCGCGGCCTTCATTGGTAGGATCATTGGGGATGGATACCACGGCGCCGTCAGGAAGATCTTTCACGTCTTTCACTTTGTTGCTGTAAATGCCCATGCGCATAAGGATCGCTTTGCCGATATCGGTGAGATGGGCGTTCTTCTGCTTGTTGAAATTTTCCATGAAAGGCTTGTGCTGGTATACGGCCAGATCGAGCTCGCCATCTTCCAAGGCCTGGTCAGGGGTCATGTAGTCGGAGAATTCCTTCACATGGACGGTGAGGCCTGCTTTGGCTGCTTCTTTTGCCGCGGCTTCCACAACTTCCGCATGCGGGCCCGCTGTAGCGCCAACGGTGATTTCTTTCTTTTCAGCGGATGCGGAAGAAGCGGCAGAGCCGGCGCCGGCATTGCCGCCGCACCCTGCGAGAACGAGCGCGGCTGTGAGAGCTGCAAGTCCGGTGATGATTGTTTTCTTCATGGTAACAAATCCTTTCTGCTGCTTTTTGGAAAGAGAAACCTTTCTCTTTCTTACCTGCCCTCTTATGAAAATAGGAGGGAATTTCTATCTGGAAAGGGGAACCCCTTTCCGCAATTATCTCTTGTCCGCTTTGCGGGAGAGCTTATTGCCGATAAACTGGATGAGCTGGACGATGATGACCAGTACGATGATGGTGGCAAGCATCACGTCCGCCTGGAAACGCTGGTAGCCGTAGCGGATAGCCAGATCGCCGAGGCCGCCGCCGCCGATGGTGCCTGCCATGGCACTGGAGCCGATCAGGGTGACTACCACAACTGTCATGGTTTCAATCACTGATGGGAGAGATTCAGGAATGAATACTTTCCAGATGATCTGGAAAGGGGTTGCGCCCATGGATTCTGCTGCTTCAATGAGGCCTGACGGGATTTCACGGATCGATGTTTCCACCATGCGCGCCGTGTAGGGAATGGCGGCGATGGTCAGCGGCACGATCGCCGCGGTGGTGCCGATAGAGGTACCCGCGATGAGACGGGTGAGAGGAATGATGGCCACCATGAGAATGATGAACGGGATGGACCGTACCACATTGACGATGAAAGCGAGTGGTTTATTCAGCACCGGGCAGGAGAGAATGCCTCCCTTTTCGGTGACCACCAGGAGAATCCCCAGGGGGATGCCTACCACCGCGGCAATCACGGCGGAGACGCCCAGCATGTAGAGGGTTTCTCCCAGACTTTTCAGAAGAAGATTGGTAATGGCTGGCGACATAAGTAAGACCTCACTTTATATATTGGCCGGTCCGTTGGACGCGCTGGCCGGAATGTAACCGATGACTTCGCTGTCGATGGGAAGTCCTTTCAGATGGGAAAGGGCCGCCTCAATATGGGAATCATCGCCGTTTACGGTGACAATGAGCTTTCCGAAGGGAACACCGTGAATGTAATCAATATTGCCGTAGAGGATGCTCACATCCAGATTGTACTTCCGGATCAGGTTGGCCACGATAGGCTCATCGGTCACATCGCCCCGGAAGGACAGGCGGATCGCCATGGTATCGCCGGGATGGTACTGATCCTTGGTGATATTCATGTGGCGGAGAGCTTCCGGAATTTCATTGGACATGACAGAGCCGATGAATTTTTTCGAGGTAGCGGTCTTCGGATTGGTGAAGAGGTCCACCACGGAGCTTTCTTCAATGATCTTTCCTTTTTCAATGACCGCGACCCGGTCAGCGATCTGTTTAATCACTTCCATCTGGTGGGTGATCATGATAATCGTAATATGAAGCTTCCGGTTGATGTCCTTCAGCAGCTGGAGAATAGACTTTACCGTTTCCGGATCCAGAGCGCTCGTCGCTTCGTCAGAGAGCAGAACCGGCGGGTCAGTGACGATGGCCCGGGCGATGCCTACGCGCTGCTTCTGGCCGCCGGAGAGCTGGGCCGGATACTTGTCCTTGTATTCCGTGAGCCCTACCAGATCGAGAATGGCCATAATTTTCTTTTTCTGCTCCGCCTTCGGCACGTTGGCCAGTTCGAGCGGGAAGGCTACATTCTGGTAGACCGTGCGGCTCGAAAGGAGATTGAAGTGCTGGAAGATCATGCCGATATGCTTGCGCTCTTCCCGGAGTTCCTTGCCGGAGAGCTTGGTCATGTCCTTTCCGTTCACCAGTACTTCCCCTGACGTAGGCGGTTCCAGCATATTGATGCACCGCACAAGGGTGGATTTACCCGCGCCGGACTGGCCGATAATCCCGAAGATTTCCCCATCCTGAATGGTGAGATTGATGTCATCAAGAGCGGTGACATGCCCGTCATAGCTCTTGTGGATGTGTTTCAATTCAATCATAAAAGGCTCCTTACAATAAAAAAACTTCCATCGAAAGATGAAAGTACGCAGCATCATCTTCCGGGGCATCCCCGCTGGAGTTGGCACCGGTTCCGCACGGAATGGTTGCCGCAGTTTCCCTGGGCCAGTCCCTCCGCTGCTCGTGATGAGAAGTTATTGAATTCAAGTTGATTAAAATAATAGTACATGACAGCCGAAATTCTGTCAATAGGAAATTAAGAGCGCCTGGAAGAGAGAGAGGGTGCACTTTTTTCAGCGGATGTCCCGCTCGGGCTTCCTGCGGGCACAGGCGGCGTCTGCTTTTCTCTACCGCCTCTTTTATAGATATGGTAAAATAACCACATAATGATAATGAAGGGCAGGGCCTTCTTGTTTTGCTGTCCTATAGGAGAATAGAATGATTTTTAATCAGATTCAGGGACTTTTCATGACCATGCGCCTCTGGGATGTGCTGGATATTCTGGTGGTGGCCTACTTCCTCTATCGCATTTACCTTCTGATCCGGAATACCCGGGCCACATCTCTTGTGAAGGGACTGGTGGTGCTCGGGTTTCTCACCCTCGTATCAGGGTGGCTCCAGCTCCACGCGGTATCGTGGATTCTGGAAAAGCTCATGACGGTGCTCATTGTGGCGCTCCCGGTGGTATTCCAGCCGGAGCTCCGCCGGGCGCTTGAGCAGATCGGCCGGGGAAAATTTTATGTGTCCTCCCGTGTGGTGAGTGAAGCAGACCGGGCGTCGGTCATCGACAATGTGGTGGAAGCGGCGGAAGTGATGTCGAAGAACTGCATCGGTGCCCTTATCGTTTTTGAGCGCGCCACAGGCCTGGATGATTATATCGACACAGGCATCCGCATCGAAGGACTCGTCTCGAAGGAACTTCTTGGAAATATTTTCATCGTGAATACCCCTCTCCACGACGGGGCAGTGATCATTCGGGAGAACCGCATCATGGCAGCGGGATGTCTTCTGCCGCTCACACGGGACCGTTCCTTGTCGTCGGAACTGGGTACGCGTCACCGCGCGGCCATCGGCATTTCCGAGACGGCAGACTGCGTGGTGGTGGTCGTTTCAGAAGAAACAGGGACCATTTCCTATACCTACGGCGGCCATATTTACCGCCATATTGATGGGGAAACCTTGCGAAACCGGCTGAAATCCTTCATGATGCTCACGAGAGGGCGGACCGGCGTCATGACCGATCTGTTCCAGAAATGGAGGTCTTCCAAATGAAATTTACCCAATTCCGGTGGTGGCTTCCGAAAGTGCTCTGTCTCATTCTGGCGTCTGCTTTCTGGCTCTATGTGATGAATGAGCAGAACCCGATCATGTCCAACAGCTATACCGTGCCGGTGGAAGTGCGGAATCTGGACCGGTCTCTGGTGGCGCTCAATGTGCCCAAATCGGTACGGGTCACGGTGAGCATGAGCCGGAATGGACTGATGCAGCTCCGGAGCGACAATATCAAAGCCTACGTGGACCTGGCCAACGTGACCGACGGGGAGTATCCCAATACGAAGATCCAGGTGTCAGTGCCCGGTGACGGGGAAGCCGTATCGGTGTCGCCTGCTTACTTTGATCTCAAAGTGGATACGTATGCGGTGAAGTCCGTGCCGATTACGGTGAGCTTCTTTGGTGACATGCCCCAGGGACGGAAGGCAAAGCTCCGCCAGACCACGCCGCAGACCCTGACCATTGCGGGGAGCTCCGGCAAAGTGTCTGCCGTAGACCGGGCGGTGGTATCGGTCAACCTCTCAGGGAAAACAGAAAGCTTTACGGAATTTGATTCGGTCACCGTCCTTGACGCCAGCGGCAGCACGGTCACCGGTATTGACATCATGCCCACCCAGGTGCGGGTGTCTGTGGATATTGAGGAAGACAAGAAAACCGCCAATGTGCCTGTTACAGCAAAAGTGAAGGGTGAGCCGGCGAAAGGATTCAAAGCGGGGGGCATTTCCCTCACGCCGTCCTCTGTGACAGTGACTGCGCCGGCAAGCGTTCTGGAACATCTCCGCTCCATCAATCTGGGAGAAGTGGATGTATCCGGCGCAGCAAGCGACGTGATCCAGCGCATGCCTGTGCCCGTGCCGTCCGGCGCGGAAGCGGAGCCGTCCTACGTGTCGGCTGTGGTCTCTGTGGAAGCGGCCCCGGAGGAAGAACCGTAACCGCCGCTTGACGGAAAAGAGCGGCGGCGGTATGATTGATGAGTTATCGCAGAAGAATAAAAATGGCGTAAATGAGACAGGGAGGAACTTATGCTTACATTATTTGGCACCGACGGTGTGCGCGGCGTGGTCAATTCTACACTGATGCCGGAACTGGCGTACCAGATGGGACGCGCTGCAGGCGCTTTCTTTTCGAAGAAAGACGGGACACACCGCTTTTTGATCGGGCGGGATACCCGCATCTCCGGCAGCATGATTGAAGCGGCCCTGGCGGCCGGTCTCTGCGCTTCCGGCGTGAGCGTAGACCTGGCTGGAGTCATTCCCACCCCCGGTGTGGCATACCTCACGAAGAAACACGGTTATGACGCAGGCGTAGTCATCTCCGCGTCGCACAACCCATTCCCGGACAACGGCATTAAATTCTTTGACCACAGAGGATACAAGCTGCCTGACGCGACAGAAGAAGAAATCGAAAACCTTCTCCGTCATTCTGACGGTCCGGAAATTCCCCGGCCTACAGGCGCAGGGATCGGCGTCATCCGTCCTGTGCCGGAACTGGCGGGAGAATACAGGGATTACGTTCTTTCCACAGTGGATACCGATTTCAAGGGTATGAAGATCGTCACGGACTCTGCCAACGGCGCGGCGAGCCATTTCCTCCCGGGGATTCTCCAGTTGCTCGGCGCGGAAGTGACCGCCCTTTCCTGTGAGCCCAACGGCGTCAACATCAATGATCACTGCGGCTCCACCCATATGGAGCACCTCCAGGAAGAAGTGGTACGGCAGGGCGCTTTCTGCGGGATCGCCAATGACGGCGACGCGGACCGCTGCCTTTTCGTCGATGAGAAAGGGGCCGTCCTTGACGGGGACCATATCATGCTCATCAATGCCCTCCACATGAAAGAAGAAGGAAAACTGGCAGACAATATGGTGGTAGGCACAGTCATGAGCAATCTGGGCTTCGGCAAAGCCCTCGAGAAATATGGCTGCCATACGGTCGCGACCCAGGTGGGGGACCGGTACGTGCTGGAAGAAATGCTGAAACACGGCTATTCCATCGGAGGAGAACAGTCAGGGCACATTATTTTCACCGATTTCAATACCACCGGCGACGGCCTCATCACAGCGGTGCAGACATTGTCCGTTCTGAAAAAGAAAGGGCAGCCCCTGTCCGAGCTGGGCAGCCTCATGACAGACTATCCGCAGATCTTGAAAAATGTGGAAGTCTACAGCAAGATCGGCTGGCAGGATAATGAACTCATCGCCTCTGCCATTGAAGCGGGAAAGGAAGAGCTCGGCAGCGAAGGGCGCATTCTCGTGCGCGCTTCCGGCACAGAGCCGCTGATCCGCGTCATGGGGGAAGGCCCCTCGAAGGAGCAGCTCGAGCGCATTGTCGATGACATTGCTTCCGTGGTGGAACAGGAACTGGGCGTAGAACATCAATAAGAATATCTATAACAGCAGGGAAGAGCCCCTGCTGTTTTTGTATGAAAATGAATGGGTAGAAAGAAATTCCTTGGTGTATAATAGAAATTATACTGCAGAAAGATAGGTATTTTCATAAAAAGAATAAAAGGGGAAATAGATATCCCTGCAGATTTTTATTGGATTGAGGAGGATATCATGAAAAAGGGGACAAAATTTATTATCCTGTCTGCTCTGGCCGCGGCATTTCCAGCCGGCGTGTGGGCAGCGATGCCTGATAATATGGCGGGCCATCCCGCGCCGGTGTACGAACTGAAAGCGGTGACGGTCACAGCGAACCGCCAGGCCGAAGACATTCAGAAAGTGCCGGCCAATGTGGCGATTATCACCGGTTCCCAGATCAAGGAACGGAATATCCAGAGCGCCGCTGACGCGGTGGCCCTCGCCCCGGGCGTCTTCGTAGACCAGAACAATGAAGGGGCGGAAGTGCACATGCGGGGCTACGACTCGAAGAGCGTCCTCGTTCTCGTAGACGGGCAGGAAATGAATTCCGCCTACAACGGCCAGGTTTACTGGGGAACGCTCCCGGTGGACAATATCAGCCGCATTGAAGTGGTGAAAGGCGGCCAGTCCGCCATGTACGGCGGCAACGCTGTAGGCGGCGTCATCAATATCATCACCAACACCACCCGCCACGACGGCGTGTACGGCACCATTCTCGGCGGTTACGGCACGAACGGCACGGTGCGCCAGGTATACAATGTGCGCGGCAAAGAAGGTAAGGTCACCTTCGGTGTCAATTACGAAAGCCGCTCCACTGACGGCTGGGCCAGTACGGGCATTACACAAAAGTCATCGGTACTGGGGGCTGAGAAAGGTCCTGACGGGAAATACATCATCGGTGTCCGCGGCCGTCAGTCTGTGATGAGCGAGACCTACGGCGCCCAGGTGGGATACCATTTCGATGAGGACCGGAGTGTCAATTACAAGTACACCCATGGCAATTACAGCTGGAAATACGGCGATCCCAACATGTATTTCAGTGAAAGACCGTCTTCTTCAAGTATTGGCGTCCGCGGATTCCGTAATTATGACATGCACAGCCTGACCTACAATGACCAGGCGTCTCTCTTCCATGCTCATGCGGGATTTACCAAGTATACGAAAGACGGCTATACTTCACCATCTTCCAGTGCGAAATGGACTGGCACTACCTATGAAGGAAAAGGCACCCGTTCCGATTATCCCAGCGAGAATTTGAACATGGATGTGAATAAACGGTGGAGACTGGGGGATCATACTCTTCTTGCCGGTGCCTCCTATGGACGGGGCAAGTTTGACCAGACCGTGTACAGCATTGATGACTGGAAAAATATCCACGCTGCTGGAAAAGCGACAGACTGGTTTGGTGGGAAAATTGAGTCCTGGGCCTTCTATACCCAGGATAAATGGGAAATGACCGACCAGTGGACTCTTTACGCAGGCCTCCGGTATGATCGGTTCAAAAAATATGATGGATACTCCAAGAATGAAAACGGTCAATATTTTACTGATACAAGCAGCCAGGTGTCGCCTAAATTATCTCTTGAATATGCCGCAGATGACAGCACCACCTACTATGCTTCCTATGGCCGTTCCTTCAATCCGCCCCAGCTCTACCAGCTGTACCGGACTTCGGAAAGCAGAGGCAATCTATACCAGGCCAATCCTGCTCTCGATCCGGAAACCACAGATAATTTTGAAATAGGCATCAAGAAAAAAATCGGAAGCCGTACGCAGTTGAACTTTGATCTCTTCAAGGCAGAAACAAAGGACTATATTGACCTGCAATCTATCGGGAATTATGGGGATAATGGAGAAACCAAAACCTACCGCAACGCGGGAACCGCAGATACGAAGGGGATGGAACTGTCCCTGAATCATTCTTACAGCGACAAGTGGTCTTCCTACGTGGACTGGACCTGGCAGACTGGGGACATCGCTGCCAATACATCTACGTCGTCAGAAACCCGCATTCCGAAGCACATTTTCCGTACCGGCGTGACCTATACAAACAATCCCTGGACCGTCTCTCTGGACGGCACCTTCGTGTCGAACCGGAACCGCGATCCGGATGCGGTGACCGGCGTCTTCGGTTCTTATGACCCGTACTTCCTGCTGAATCTGGACAGCAACTACAAGTTCAGCCGGAATCTGTCCCTGCAGCTTTCCGTCTACAACCTGCTGGACCGTCATTTCTACGATGACGAGCTCGCCGAAGGCAGGGCGTACAATATGGCAGTGCGCTATACCTTCTAAGGGATATAAATTTTTTCTGGAACCCCTTGCAAAAAGAGTGCCCGCTGTGTATACTTATTTCATAAGTTCATTTTGTAAAGACAAGGAAGCCTTCCGTTGCGGGAGGCTTTTTCTTTACGTCAACTGCATAGAGAAGTGATGAGGCTGATTTCTGTCCAGGGGATCAGCCTCTTTCTTTTGCAGGAAGCCGGAAGGGGGAGCATAAGGAGAGAATAGATCCGTTTCGGTTCATGGGAATTTTTTAGTTGAAAAGGAGATTTTACAATGAAAGTATCCGCGTTATGGTCTGCAGCCATGCTGGCGCTCATGCCGGCGGCGGCAATGGCGGCAGATGACACTTCAAAATTGTCGGCAGGCGACATGTCCTATGTGGCGGTTTCCACGCTGCTCGTCCTCATTATGACCCCGGCCGTGGGGATTTTCTACGGCGGCCTGGTGCGCCGGAAGAATACGATCAACACCATGATGATGTCCTTCATCTGTCTGGCGATCTTTACGGTACAGTGGTTCCTCTTCGGGTATTCCCTGTCGTTCGGCCCGGATGTGGGCGGCGTCATCGGCAATCTTGACTGGGCCTTCCTCTCCGGCGTCGGTATGGAAGCGAACGCGGATTATTCCGAAACCATTCCGGCGATTCTCTTCTGCATGTTCCAGATGGCTTTCGCCATTCTGACGCCGGCCATCGTGAGCGGCGGTATCGTAGAACGGACCCGTTTCCCAGCGTACTGCCTCTTCATTTTCCTCTGGGGCACTCTCGTGTATGACCCGATGTGCCACATGGTCTGGGGCGTAGGCGGCTTCATCCGCGATATGGGCGCTCTTGACTTTGCCGGCGGCACAGTCATTCATATTACGTCCGGCTTCTCTGCTCTTACTGCGGCGCTCCTTATCGGCCGCCGTCATGATTTCGGCACCGCTTCCATCCGTCCCCACAATGTTCCTTATGTGATCATCGGCGCCAGCTTCCTCTGGCTTGGCTGGTTCGGATTCAATTCCGGCGCGGGCCTTACTTCCTCTTCTCTCATGGCGCAGGCCCTCGGCAATACAGGCATCGCTTCCTGCACTGCCGGCCTGGTATGGGCGATTCTTGATAAAGCGATCCATCATAAAGTGACTACCGTCGGCTTTATGACCGGCATTATCGCCGGCCTCGTAGGCATTACCCCGGCAGCAGGCTTCGTCACAAGCGGCGCGGCTTTCTTCATCGGACTGACCACTCCCTGCATTTCCTACTTCTTCATCTCTTATGTGAAAAATAAATTCAAATATGATGATTCTCTTGACGTATTCGGATGCCACGGCATGGGCGGCGTCTGGGGGGCGCTGATGACCGGCGTCTTCTGCACAAAGACCATCAATGAAGCCGGCGCGGACGGCCTCCTCTACGGCAACCCGGCGCAGATGATTCCTCAGATCACCGGTATTGTTACCGGCATTGTCATGGCGGTAGTCATCACTGCTATTCTCATTAAACTGGTCGGCGCTGTGATGCAGCTCCGGGCGACCCCGTCGGAAGAAGCGCAGGGCCTGGACGTGATTGAACACGGCGAACGGGCGTATAATAAGTTCTAAGGAGGAAGCTTACTATGGATGAACAGAAAATATACAAAGTAGAAGCGATCATCCGCACAGAAAAGCTGGATGAACTGAAAGACGCCCTCTATGCGATCGGCGTCACCGGGATGACCGTGAGCGACGTATACGGCTGCGGCCTTACCCGGGGGCAGACGGAAGTGTACCGCGGGAGCGTCCTTCCGGTGAACCTTCTGCCGAAGCTCAAAATTGAAATCGTCATTTATGAGACACCTCTGGACAAGCTCATTGAATGCATCCGCGGCGTCTGCAATACAGGCCATGTAGGGGACGGGAAAATCTTCGTTTCCGAACTCTTTACGGCGGTGAAGATCCGTACCGGCGAAAGAGGCGGCGCGGCGATCATTGACAACAAGCCGTGACCTGGTTTCCTGTTTTATGGATGAAAAACTGCTTCCTCATGGGAGCAGTTTTTTCTGTTTCTGTGAAGAAATGCCTCTGGGGCATAGGGGAATTTAATGTTTCTTTATTGCACAGCCTTAGAAGAAAATGATATAGTATACCAAATTCGACGGGCATTTCCCCAGGTCAGAAAGGAGAGGTATGTTTCATTTTCTCTGGCACTGCATCAAAGCACTCTGCCTGCTCGGCATCCTTCTCGCGGCAGGCGCCGGCTTTTATATAGGAAACGCTGCCTATGAGCGGCTCATCAATTCTCCGTGGAACTTGATTCTCGGTATCCGCGACGAGTCAGGAGACCTGCAGCAGGTCCACGGCGCGGAAAAACGGTACGGCTGGGAAGCGGTGGAAGTCTCTTCGAAAGACGGGACAGTTCTGGCGGGAACGTATGCGAAAAATCCCAATCCTTCCCACAAGACGGTCGTTCTCCTGCATGGTCTCTATTCAAACCGCACCATGTGTCTGCCCCTTGTTCCCCTATACCGCCGCATGGGGTACAATGTGCTCCTCATTGACCAGCGGGGTCACGGCGAGAGCGGCGGCGCCCATACTATGTGGGGCATGAAAGAAATGGACGATATGGACTCCTGGATGGACTGGCTGGAAGCGCGGGATCCATCGGTGCTTGTCGGACTTCACGGCATTTCTCTCGGCGCGGCCATGTCCCTTCTCTACAGCGGCACGGAACGGGGACAGACCCTTTCGTTTGTCATCGCTGACAGTTCTTATGCAGACCTTATGTCGCTTGCAAAAGAAAAAATTTATGACTGGTCCGGGGATGACCGTCTCCTTCTCAGCATGGACCTGGTGAATCCATTCTTCCAGGCAGCGATGTTCGCCCATACAGGGCATCTCCTGCGGGATATTGAGCCGGTAGAAGCGGTGACAAAGTCAGCGGCGCCGACGCTCTTTCTCCATGGCGGAGCCGACAGGCTCGTGCCGCCTGATGCGGCAGAGATGTTGGGCAGCGCCAGCAGCGCCTCCCGGAAGGAAATCCGCATTTTCGAAGGGGCAGGGCACGCGGCGGAATTTTCTGCCAATCCCAGGGCCTATACAGAGATTGTGCAGAATTTCATTCTTGGCCGGTAGTCCTCTCCCGCGGCACTTCTGTATAGTATAATAGAAGCAGACTAAGAAAAGTCATGGAAAGGCGGTCTTGCCCGCAGCGATCTGCCGGGCAGGGAGAGCATTTCCATCCATTGCTGCGTTGTGATCCAAAGGAGGGGTTATGATGACATTTACTTATTATGGACATGCCTGCTTTTTGATTGATACAGGGAAAGAGAAACTTCTTTTTGATCCATTTCTGACGGGAAATGACAAGGCGGCCATTGCGGCCGGGGACGTATCCTGCGATTATATTCTGCTCTCCCACGCCCATGCTGACCATTTCGGCGATGCTGACGCCATTGCGCGCCGCACCGGGGCGGCAGTGATCGCCATTCCGGAAGTGATCGGCCTTTTCTCGAAGGAAGTGACCCATTTCTATCCGATGAATCTTGGCGGGACAGTGAAGCTGCCTTTTGGGAAAGTGACCATGGTGCCGGCGCTGCACAGCTCGGGCGTGGCCGGCGGTGTGGCCTGCGGTTTTCTCATCCAGTTTACTTCCGGCGTCAATGTGTATTACGCGGGGGACACGGCGCTCTTCGGCGATATGAAGCTTATCGGGGAGAAAGCGGATATTGATTACGCGGTGCTTCCCATCGGCGACAATTACACCATGGGGCCGGATGACGCGGTGAAAGCGGCTCTCCTTCTCCAGGCGAAACGGGTCATTCCTGTTCACTACAATACCTGGCCTGTGATCGGACAGGATCCGGCTGCTTTTGAAGCGCTGGCTGAGGAACAAGGCGTTGCCGTTCATATCGTTCCCGCAGGGGGAGAACTGACGCTGGAAAAATAAGCATTCTGGAAAAGCGCAGGCATAGTGACTGCGCTTTTCTTCGTGAGGAAAGGAAATGTCTATGCATTGGGAAAAATGGGGCTGGATCATTCTCTACGTTCTGGCTCCGGTTCTTTTGATTCTTTCGGTTTATGCAGGAAATCCTGCCCGCTTTGGCCGGGCCGGCGCGCTTTTGCCGATCGCCCTTGGCTGCGCTGCCTATACGATGATGTGCGCCCAGCTCATTCTGGCAGCGCGGGTCCCGGTGATTGAACGGGTCTTCGGCCTGGACCGTCTGATCCGTTTCCACGGCATCGCCGCGGGCTTTGCGATTCTCCTCGCGGCGGCGCACAAAATGCTCATCCATGGCGGTGCCTTCCGGTTCCGTCCGCTTCATACGGGGGATCTGGCGCTGCTTCTTTTTGTCCTTCTCGGACTTTCCGCTGTGGTTTTCCTTTCAGGCCGCGTGGCATGGGGAAAGAAAAAAGGAGCCCGCGCCGTTTGGGGACGGTATGACACGCAGCTTGTGCTCCACCGTTTCATGGCGCTGGCCGTGGTCTTGATGTTTCTCCATGTGCTCTTCAAGCCGTTCATGAAGAATCCCTGGAGCGGTACTCTGCTCGCGCTGTATGCCGCTTTGGGCATAGGCTGTTTTGTCTGGCATGAATGGCTGCGGAAGGGAAAATCCTTCACCATTGCCAAAGTGATTCCGGAAAATGACTCCATGACTACCCTTGTCATGGCGCCTAACAGGGGGCCTTTCGCCTACAAACCGGGACAATTTGGCTTCCTTCAGATTGAGGATCCGGCTCTGTCCAGAGAGTCTCATCCTTTTTCCTTCTCTTCTTCGCCGGGCCGGGACGCTTCTCTTTCCATGACCATCCGCGCCGCGGGAGACTGGACCGAAAAGGTGAGAGAGGTCCGCCCCGGCAGCCAGGCCCGGATTGACGGTCCTTACGGCCGTTTCAGCCCGCTCCTCTACCCGGAAGAAGAACCGCTCGTCCTGATCGCAGGCGGCGTGGGCATTACACCCATGCTGTCCATGCTTCGTTATTACGAGAAAAAGCAGCCTTCCAGAGAAATTCTTCTCCTGTGGTGCGCGAAAAACCGGAAGGATCTGATTGCCCGGAAGGAATGGCAGGTCTGGCAGGAAGAGATGCCCCATTTCACGTTCTATCCCATTTTGTCACGGGATGAGGACTATCCCTGCCGCCATGGGCGCATTACGAAAGAGGCGGCAGAAGAAGCGCTGGCCCAGAGCGGCATTGCCAAAGAGCGGGCGCGGTACTACTTCTGCGGGCCTGATCCGCTCCGGAAAACCGTGGAAGGGATTCTGCGGGACATGGGAATTCCCCAGAGACGCATCGTAAGCGAACGTTTTTCCATGTAAAGAAGGAAAGTCTCCTTGAGAGGGGGCTTTTTTCTGTCTATGGGTCTTATAAAAAACGAGTATATTTGTATGTCTATTTGCTATATATTTCTTCTGTCCCGCCGCGCCGGGCCCGTTGTATAATACAATTTGTCATTGAAAATATATCAATCTATGGTAAAGGCGGTGCTCAATTGGAAAAACGCTGGTATGAGCTGCATGCAGCTGGGTGCACAAGAAAATTGGAAATTATGGATATTTCCGATACAACAGCCATTGCGAGCTTTGTTATTCTCGGTGATGTGGAAATTGTGGTGAAATCCGCGGCGGAGCTGCTGAAAAGAGTTCCTTCTGTGGATTACTTCATGACTGCGGAAGCAAAGGGAATTCCTCTGGCGGAAGAAATGGCCCGGCAGAAGGGACAGAGCCGGTACATTGTGGCGAGAAAATCGGTGAAAGCCTATATGTCGCGTCCTCTCATTGTGAAGGACCGCTCCATCACGACCAAAGGAGAGCAGATCCTCTGCCTCCAGGATGAGGATATCGACCGGATCCGCGGCAAAAAAGTGCTCCTTGTGGACGACGTGATCAGCACGGGCGAATCCATCGCGGCGCTGGAAAAACTGGCGCGCCTCGCAGGCGCTGAAGTCTGCGGCAAAGCGGCTATCCTCGCCGAAGGGGAAGCGATCGGACGGAAAGATATTACCACCCTGGCAGACCTGCCTCTTTTCCCTTCATCCAAATGTGAGAACAATTAAAGGAGACTATGATGATTCAATATTGGGAACGTTTAAAAAGCGGTTGATGGTAAGATGAAATGCAACAAATAGATAGGTATTGAAAAAGTCATGATGGCTCCCTTAAGATATAGCTACCACACCAATCGAAAGGAGAAACATCATGACTCAAGTCCATTATACCATATCCTCCACTAACAATCCGCCCCGCACTTTCTCGCGTATGTGTCAAGTTTTTCTCGGTAAAATATTTGACTGCCCATGTTTGCTGCTTCC
>CAUBUJ010000002.1 GCA_958439155.1 uncultured Veillonellaceae bacterium | reverse complement strand
ACACTATATATAAAAAGTGATGAATACAATCATTGAATCGGATAGAAATAGAGGAATATGCCCATGAAGACAGCCATGAAGTGGATCAACGCGGTGGCCTCCCTTATTTTTGTGCTTGCCGTGACGGCCTACTTGCTGCTCCGGCCGGTGGTCGTGCAGAATCTGGAACCGGTGCTGCAGGAAGCGGCGGCGGAGCGGGTGAACGGCACGGTCACATGGAGCGCGGTGGATCTGGATCCGTCTTTTGACCTGGCTTTTTCTGATTTTACGTTGAAAGACGCTGATGGCAAAGACGTATTCTCCGCGCCGTCTCTCACTGTGCGCTGGACCGTGGCCGGCGCCTTTGACGCGTGGAAAAACGGGAAGGGTCCTGCCGCCATGGTGAAAGATGTGGTCATTGACGCTCCCAGTCTCCATATCCGGGAAAAAGAAGACCATACATGGAATGTGCAGAATCTTCTGAAACCGCAGAAAGAAGAAACGCCGAACACATTTCAAGGGCGCGTGCTGATCCAGACCGGGGCGGCCGATGTCTCCCTTTTGACGGGGGATACGTACAAGGCGGACAATCTTTCCGGCCAGGCGTCGTGGCTCAGTGCCGGTCAGATTGACGGCGCGCTGGATGGTACGTTTACCGGCGCGAAATTCCATCTGACTGCGGCATACAGGGATGAGAACAATTTTGAAGGAACCATGGAAATGGATCCGGTCGCTTTAAAGCGCCTTGAGCCGCTGCTCAAAGCCCTTCCGGAAGGAGCGCAGTCTGTGACCATACAAGACGGCACAGGCCAGGTTACAAAAGCAAAAGTATGGCGAAGCGGCGGAAATTTGTCATATCATATCGCAGGTCGCCTCCAGGACGCCGCTCTGGGTATTTCTGAATATACCCTGACGGACGGGGCGGCCTTTTTTGATATCTATGACGGTATGGTCCATCTTTCTGACGTCAAGGCCCGGATCAATGGGGAAGAAGTCACCGGGGACGCGTCCTTTTCCTGGAAAGGGGAGCCTTCTGCAGACGTGTCTGCAGAGCTTCACCAGGTGCATCTGGAACAATGGGTGCCCCAGGCGGAGGGGATTGTCACTGGAACGGTCCACGCGGCAGGCACGCTTTCCGACCTTTCGGCGGACGGTTCCCTGTTCGTGCGGAATGGCAAGTACCAGGGGATGACCGTTTCCGAGGGGAGAGGGGATTTTTCCTGGCATGACGGTGTGCTGTCCCTGAGCCGTATAGATGCATACATGGACGGCGGCGGACGCCTTGCGGGAAGCGGTACCTATGATCAGGGGACAGGCGCCTTCTCCCTGTCAGGAAGCGGGGAAGATCTGAATCTGGCTCCGTTTGCGGGACAGGCAGGACTTTCCGGCATGGCGAGCGGGGATTTTCACGTGTCCGGCGTATATGACGGAAGCGCGCTCCGTCTCAAAAGGGGCGCCTTTTCCGGCGAAGGGAAGGAGCTTTCTTACGATGGAGCGGCTGCCCGGCTGGTTTCTGGCTCCGCTTCCTATGACGGCAAGCGGTATTCCGTGTTTTTCTATGGAGAAGGGCTTTCTTATGAAGGAGTCAGCGTCGATTCCGCTGCGGGAGAAGTGGAAGGAGATGGAGAAAACTGGATCATCCCTTATGTGAACGGGACCATGGGAAGCGGCGCTTTCGCCGTACGGGGCATCTATGGGAAAAATGGGACTGATCTTTCTGTTTCGGGAAGCGCCATTGATGCGGCGCCTCTGGCAGAAGCGTTTCTTCAGGAAGAAGCGGAAGGGAAAATTTCCTTCCAGGGAAGGGTAAGAGGACAGGGAGAGGCTCCTCATTTTGAAGGGACGCTGTCTCTTAGAGACGGCGTTTTCCGGGGCGCTTCTATCCGCTCTCTTACAGCGGATATGGCTGCTGACAGGGACGCGGTTCTCGTGAAGCGCCTCACTGCCGATACGGATACGGGACGGCATACTTTGCGGGGCCGGATTGGCCTCACAGGCAGCCGGGAGCTCTCCCTGCAGGAAGAAAGCGACAACGCCCGCATTGAAAATCTTCTCTCTCTGGCAGGCCTGTCGTATCCAGTGACGGGGTGGGTGAAAAATTCCGTCACTATCGGAGGTACCATGGACCATCCCTCGCTGTCTGGCCATGCCATGGCCTGGGATGGGGCACTGGCGGGAGAATTGTTCCAGAGTATTTCTCTGGACTATGCTCTTCGTGATGAAAAGGTGACACTCTCCAACGGTCTGGCTTATATTTACAGCGGCGCCATGTCTTTTGGCGGCGTGGTTTCAGCGGATCATATGGATCTGGATGTATCTCTGGTGGATGTGGATCTGGACCGGATTCTGCGGGACAGACCGGTCAAAGGGCGGGTGACCATTCAGGGGCATCTTACAGGCAGTCCTTCCGATCCTTCTTTTACCGGTTATGGGGAAAGCCGGGCAGTCACAGTGAATGATGCCGCCCTTTCCCAGGTATCGGCCTCTCTTTTCTACCAGGGAAAGACACTGCGTGTGACGGAAGGCCGCTTCCGCCAGAAGGAAGGGCAGTTCCAGTGGAGCGGCCTGGTGAATCTGGATACGGGAGCGCTTGACGGGAGGCTCCAGTTTACCAAATGGGATCTGGGCGAAGCTTGCCGCGCTTTCCAGGCGCCTCTTTCCAATGTGCACGGCTCTATGGACGGCGGCATGACAGTGAAGGGGACTCTCTCCGATCCGGATGTATCTCTTCAAGTGAAGCTCAACAGCGGCGGCAGTCTCGGGCGGGCTGTCATGGGGGAGGGACAGGCGGATCTGTCTTATATGAATGGAACCCTTTCCCTCCGGAAGCTGGCCATCCCTGTAGGGGACGGACTCTTTGCGGCAAAAGGCGTGATTGCCAGCGACGGCGCTCTTTCCATGGAAACCGCAGCGACCAATATGGATATTTCCTGGATCCCCGATGTGCTGGACCGGAAAGACCTGGCGCTCTCAGGTAGGATGACCGGGGCGGTCAATCTTTCCGGCAGCCGGGAGGATCCGAAAGCGGATATTTCCCTCACGGTGGACCATCCGTCGTACAGCGGGATCGCCCTGGATTCTCTGTCTCTCATGGGGTATGCGGAGAAAGGCGTTTTCCATATTGACCAGCTTCTCGGGACCCGCGATGTGTATCGCGCCGCCGCCAGCGGCACCATGCCGGTCGCGGCGATCACGGGGATGCCGGGCAGCAGGGACATTCCTTACAACCTGGATATCAATCTGGACAAGGCGGATTTGAATGCGCTTGTCTTCTTCGCAAAGCCCGTGACCTCGGCCAGCGGTCCCATTGAAGGGCATCTCAAAGTGAGGGGAGCCTGGGACGATCCGGAAGTGGAAGGAAGCATTGTGGTCCGGAATGGGTCTCTTACGATGGAATCTATGGGCGAGCCACTGTCCCATATTTTGGCGCAGGTGGATTTCACCGGGAAAGAAGCGGCTCTCATCGTCAATGCGGAAGCAGGGGGCGGTACCATCGGCGCCGCAGGGCACCTTTTCTGGGATCATATGGCGGTTTCCCGGTATGACGCGGAAGCGGTGGTCCATATGAAACATTTTGATTCCCTCTATTACAAGGGACAGATGGATGCCCATCTCTACGCGGGAAGCGAGAAGGGACTGCCCAAAATCTACGGCACCGTGGATATAGCCAACGCGGTCCTCGATATTCCGCTCAGTCTGGAAAGCGGCGGCACCGGGCCGGATATTCTCATGGATGTGTCCGTCAATATTGGGGACAACGTGCGGCTCTACAACAGCATGCTCTATGATATGATGGTGCGCGGCAATATCCATGCCATGGGACTCATGTCGCGTCCTGTCATGAGCGGCCGCGTCAATGTGGAAAAAGGGACGGTGCGGTACCTGTCCAATGTGTTTACTGTAAATAACGGGACTGCCGTCTGGGGCGGCGTGCCGGACTCTTTCCTGCCTGTGCTCAGTGTGGCCGCTGACGCCGTGGTGGGCCACTACAAGGTGGGTATGGAACTCCAGGGGCCGCCCGGTCATTTCCAGTTTGATCTGCGGAGCGAGCCTGCTCTCACCGATTCCCAGATTGTGACACTTCTCACGCTCCGCCAGGCGCCGGGGATGGATAATGACGCTGCTGCAGGGGCTCTCTTTAACGCGGGACTGCAGATGGTCTTTTCCGGCACGCTGGAGGATACGCTCCGGAATACCTTCGGGCTGGATCTGATCTCTGTCACGTCATCTCTGAACGATTATTATGACAATACGAGCGCGGCCATGAATGATGATTTTTACTACATCAAGATTGGCAAGTATTTATTTAATGATTTTATGCTTACCGCTACGATGGGACTCAACAATGACCAGCAGAGTCTGGGCTTCCGCTACGATTTAAAATCGCGCGTTGGTCTGGCGGCGTGGTATAATAATGATCATGATTCATATATAGGCGCGGACTATCAGTTCCGCTTTTAAGCAGGGATTTCCTGCAGATGGCTTCACGAGCCGTAAGGAGCGCTATGCTGAAGGAGTATATGGCTTCGCTTGGACAAGTCAAGAAATTGTCCATGGAAGAAGAACGCCGGCTTTGGAAAGCCTACAAAGAAGAGGGAAACGAGGAAGCGCGGCAGCGGATTATCGAGAGCTACCAGCTTCTGGTGTGCCGGGAAGCGATGAAGTATGCCGTGCAGGAGACCGTCAAAATGGATCTGCTCCAGGAAGGGATGGTGGGACTCATGGAAGCGGCGGAACGGTTTGATCCGTCTCTGGGCATTGCGTTTTCCCTTTACGCGGTGCACCGTGTCCGCGGAAGGATCCAGAATTTCCTCGGTTCCATGAGCTGTGAGACACCTTTCGAAACGGAAGAAGAAGAAGGGCTGAGCCCTTTTTCAAAAATGTCAGCGCCGGATCTGGCTTTTGAAATGGCAGACCAGAGTTTTCTTCATACCGCGGTCGATGAGGCAGTGCAGCGCCTGCCCGCGCGGGAACAGGACGTGATCCGTCATGTCTTTATTGAGGAGAGAAGCGCCGCTGAGACAGCCAGCTCTATGGAGGTATCCACTGCCTATGTGTACCGCCTGGAAAAGAAGGGAATCCGCCGTCTCCGTGGGATGCTTTCCCGGCTGATTCATGAAAGAAAGTAAAATTAGTTCCTTTTTCATGGAAACCGTTGGAATCATGAGAAAAAAGGGGAAAATAATTCCAAATAAGTTTATACAGGAGTTTCTCTTTCTTTGTTAAAATAGGATTATATTACAATAGGGAAAGGGGAGATCATCTATGAAGGGCGACAAGGTCAGGCGGATGCAGGCTGTGAGAAAGTGGCTGGAAAAGGCAGAGCGGTCCTATTCGGCCCATAGGGAGATCTCCGGGGAAATGAATCTCATCATGGCGCAGGCGGAAATGCAGCGCCTGAAAGAATCCGACCATGCCATGGAGCGGCGGAAAACCTGGTATGTCCGGGGTGCGTCGCTCATGGCTGCGGTCTGCGTGGCAGGAGGTGTTTCCCTTTTCCAGGGAAAATCCGGGACAGAGGCGCCAGTTGTGCCGGCGCCGCAGGTGACCATTACGGAGGCCCAGCCGGCCGCTGAAACCTCTATTTCAGCAGAGGGCGCCTCTCTTTCCGCAGCGCCGCAGCAGGTGGACGTCCCTTCTTCAGAGGAGACAATTCCGGCGCAGGCTCCCCAGGCATCGTCCATCGCTGCCGAAGCGGAAAGGACCGCTTCTTCCCCCTCCGCGCCGGTGCTTTCCCAGGAAGAAATCCAAAGCGTAGTTGGTGAAGCAGGGCGGGCTCTCCGGGGCCAGTCCTGATGCAATATAGAAATCGCCTGGAAACAGGTGAATTCAATTGATAATGAAACATTCATTGAGGAGGTTTTTCATGGTTATTTCATCTCGTCAGAAAGTGCTGCTTGCCGCGGCAGTGATTACATGGCTTGCGGGAAGCTCTGCCTTTGCGGAAGATACCGCATCAAAGGCGGATCAGACCGCAGCCGCTGTGGAAAGGACCAATGCCTACCAGGAAGGGCGGAGCCAGAGTGAGATGGTCAACCTCCGCCCGGCCGCTGTTTCTTCCGGCACAGGAGCGATTGATGAGACTCCGGCAGCAGAGCAGGCCCAGTCTGTCAATGTAGAACACACCGCAGATGACGCGTCGCTCTACTTGTCTTCTGATGATGAAGCGCGGGTCAAAGCGATGGAAGGAAAGACTGTATCCGCAGTGGATGTAGCCAATGTGCCTGACCAGGTCAAGACGGCGCTGCTTCCTCTCATTTCGACCAAAGCGGGAGATCCGCTCACGTTGGAAGGCGTCAAAAAAGACGTGTCCGCTCTTGGCGGCACCGGTGTGTTTGCCCAGATTGCGCCTTCTCTTACAGAAGTGCCGGAAGGGGTCAAGCTGAGCTATGTGACCAAGGCCAATCCGGTCATTCACAAGGTGGAATTTACAGGAAACACCGTATTTACCAATGACCAGCTGGTGAAGATGATGGACCTGGCGCCGGACAGCGTGCTCAATACGACCCTGGTCAATCAGAAACTGAAAACCATTGAAGATCTCTACATGAAGCAGGGATATATTCTCTTCTCCGTTCCGGGAATCCAGGTTACCAAAGAAGGAACGCTTCATATTACCATTGCGGAAGGCATGATTGAGGATATCAAGCTCGTCGGCAATGACAAGACGAAAGACTATGTCATTCTCCGGGAACTCCGGTACAAGAAGGGACAGCCTTTTAATAAATTCACCGCCAGCCGCAGTATGGAACGTCTCTACAATACGGGATACTTTGAAGATGTGAATATGCGTCTTCTCCCGGGCAAGGAAGACCATACGGTGGTGACGGAAATTGATGTGGTGGAACAGAAGACAGGGGTCTTCTCCATCGGTGCCGGCTATTCCGAATCGGACGGCATGGTGGGCATCATTGAGCTCGGGGAAAATAATTTCCGCGGCACCGGCGACAAGGTGAATCTCCACTGGGAATTCGGCGGCTCTTCCGAAGGGAAAAACTACCAGGTCTCCTATACCCGGCCCTGGATCAATGATAACGGCGACTCTCTGGGCTTCTCCCTCTTTGACCGCCGCTATGATTACGATGACTATAATTCGGACGGCGACACCGTAGCAAGCTACGACAAGCGGAGAAAAGGGTACAATCTCACCTGGGGTCATGCCAGCGGTGAATACCGGCGGAACCTTTTCACCTGGGAATCGGTGAAAGAATCCTACGATGACTACGACGGCTTCTCCTGGGGCGGCGCCGGTCCGTCTGATTCTGAGCCGGCTAAACAGCAGCAGTGGAAGCAGGCCATTATGGATAATTTCGGCCGCACCAACAGCTTTACCTTCACCCATGTGTTTGATAACCGGGACAATTACTTCAACGCCAGCAAGGGCCGGCGCCTGTCCTATTCTCTCCAGTACGGCGGACACGGCCTTGGCGGCGACTATGATTTCTATAAATTCACCGCAGAAGGCCGCTTCTACAAAGCTCTCGGCAATGGTCATGTGCTGGCGCTCCGTCTCATGGGCGGCTATATCGATGGGGAAACCTCGTATAACCAGCTCTTCGAACTGGGCGGTTCCGATACGCTCCGCGGCTATGAAGACGACCAGTTCAAAGGGGAGAAGATGTACGCCGCCACTCTCGAATACCGCATCCCTGTGGCAAAGAAAGTGGAAGCGGTGCTCTTCTCCGATGTGGGCAGCGCCTGGAGCATCGATGAAGGACGCATTCCCTGGTATGAAGACGACAGCTCCATCAACTGGTCTGTCGGCGTAGGCCTGCGGCTCCAGACACCGATCGGACCGGTCCGTCTCGACTATGGCCACGGGGACCGGAATAAATTCCACTTCAGCTTCGGTGCCCAGTTCTAATCGAACCGCATAAGGAGGGGGAATGAAGATGAGCAGCATTTCCAGGGCATGGCCCTGGCATCTGCCTTCTCTTCCGCCGGGAAAGACATGGCTTGCAGGAGGACTTCTTGCGGCCATGCTTTCTTGTACCTGCGGGGAAGAAGTGAAAGCAGCAACCGTAGAAGAAGTGCAGGTATCGGTCTCTTCCACGGCAGGATCCATTCCTCCTTCTGTAGAAAAACGGATCGCCGCCAGTGTGAGTGCCATTGGAAACCGGGTCCTTGCGGGAAAAGAAGAGAGAATTTTCCAGCTCAACCGGGAGAGTTACAACCGGGTGCTGGCAGACATTGTGAACCGGGTCGTCGTGGGCTATGTGGTCAGCAGCATCGACGTGAGCTATGGGCCGGTCACAGAGATTTCTCTCGCGCTCCAGCCGGTGGGCCGCACCGTGCAGCAGGTGGAAACCACCATCGACTATGGAAATCTTTCACCGGAAGCGGCGGCCCTGGTGGAAAAAGACACGGCCGGCATCGGGCAGCGCATGTCTGACCTGCTTTTGGGGCTTCCTGTGGATTCCGTAGGATGGGCGGAAAGCGTGTCCCAGTCTGCAGGGCGGGACCTTCTGTCCCAGGCACTTCCTGAATTTGAAGCAGGCTTTGACGTTTCCTCCGGGGAGCACACGAAGGTGCGGATCTACCTCATCCCCCAGGGGGATATTGTGCGGAGGAGTGTACTCACCTTCCGGGAAACTACGGTGCCCCGGCTCCTGCTGTACCGCGCCGCGGAAGAAACGGAACGGGCCATGCGCGGTCTGGAAGGGCTGCCCACCGCCTTTGTGCGCCGCCACAGCAGGGATATTGAAGAAGAGATGGACCGGATTCTCCGAAATGATTCTTTTATCCGGAAGTATGACATTGCCATTCAAACGTCTTTTTCCGCCGGCACCCAGTCGGAACTCAAGGTAGACGCGCTCACAGACCACTGGCTCATCCGGGGAGAAGCCTGGCTCGACGCGGGACGGGACGGCAGCCGTTCCACCGCGCTTTCCGGTACGCTCGGCCATTATGCCGGAAAGAATGATCTCCTTTTCGGAGAGGCCCGTTTCTATCCCGGCCCTGTGGACTGGAATCTGTACGGCGGATGGATGCACCGTTTCGGCCGGGAATATACTCTCGGCTACAAGTATGATTTGACAGACAAGAGCGGCCATGTGCTGGCAGGAAAGACCTTCGGTGAACGGTGGGCTTTCCGCTATGACCGGGATCTGGGAGAAAGGGAGAATGAATACGGCCTTTCTTACCGCATCCATAATTACATGACCGTAGAATATGTGTATAATGATGAAGAAGGCAAATGGCTGCGGCTGATTGCGAATTTATAACAAGGAGTGACTGTTTATTATGATGACATCTTTGGGAAACAAGAAAAATGTGAAAATCTTTTCCTTTGCCCTGGCAGGGGTATTTATCGTTTCCATCGCCGGTATGGCTCTTATGTCCATGGGGGATACGGCCAATGCGGCGCCGTCCTCCAATATCGGCGTGGTAGACCAGCAGCAGATCGTCGCGGCCAATCCGGCGCTTTCTGCGGATTACCAGCAGAAAATGCAGGAAACCGCGACCCAGATGCAGAAAGACTTTGACGAGAAGTCCAAAGATATGAGCGACGCTGACAAAGAAAAACTTTTCGCTGATATGCAGCAGCAGTTCAATGAAAAGCGCGCTTCCATTGAAAAGGAAATGCAGGACAAGATGAACGCCGCTGTCAAGGATGTAGCCGCCAAGAAGGGCATGTCCCTCGTGGTAGATAAGAATGCTGTCATTTACGGCGGCAATGATATTACCAAGGAAGTGGCTGACGCCATGTCCAAGGACGCGGCGAAAGCGGCCTCCTCCGCTGCTTCCCAGGCGAAATAAGGTCACCTCATGAGCGGAGGTCAAAAAGGGCTTTGCCTGGCCGCGTTCCTTGCGGCAGCTCTCTTTCTGGGAGGGTGTGGAGACAAGAAGGAAGCGCCCCAGCTGCCGCAGGAAACTTACGGCGTGGCGGACTTGGAAACGCTCGTCAAAGCCCATCCGGACTATGCTTCCTATTTCAAGCTGGAAGCGGAATACAAAGGCCTTCTTTCCCAGTATCAGGCGGAACAGAAACGACTCACCCATACGGCGGCGGCCCGGCAGAAGATGGAAGCGTCTCTGCATTCGGACGCGGCGGAAAAGGCGCGCCGTGAGGAATATGAGACGAGGATCCGCATCAAGGAAGAATCCTTGAACAGCCAGCTCCGCAATTTCTACAATGAAATAGAAAACCGCCACCGTAAGGGAGGGGCGCCTGTCCTTTCCGGGGCGCTTCCTGACGAAAGCAGGGAAATCGCCAATCTTCAGATGAAACTGAAAGTCCTCCGCGTCTCCGGGGAAGAGAAAGACAAAGCCCAGGCGCGGCTGGACGAGCTCCTGAAGAAGCGCTACGCGGAAACGGAGCAGCACGGCTGGACGGCGGAGGAGAAGAAGCAGATGGAAGACCGCAAAGCGGCCGCTTCCGCTGAGCTTGCGTCTTACGCGGAAATGGTGGCGGCGGATATCCGGAAGAAAACGGAAGAGGCGGAGCAGTCCATTTCCGCTTCCCCCCTGCCCGAGCCGGAACTGTGGAATCAGGAATGGGAAGACCGCCTGAAGAAAAAACAGGGCGAGATGGCTGCGGTGAAAGAGAAAATTATGAAGGATATCCGGGAGAAAGCGGCAGAGACCGCGTCGGAACGGCACCTGGTGATGATTTTCTCTTCTTACAGGGCCAATGTGACTGCCCTGGATGTGACAGGCGATATCGTCAATGAACTAGTACAAATGAAATAAACAGGAGGGATCCCATTGGTATCCAATTGGAAAAAAATAGCCTGCGCCGGCCTGCTCGCGGCGGCAGCGGTGCTGTCCGGCTGCGGCAGTGAAGACAAGGTCGCTGTGGTAGACTACCAGCAGCTGGAATTGAAATCAGCCAAGATCAAGAGCATCCAGCAGGAAATTACTGCGAAAAATAAGGAAATTTCGGATCGTCTCGCCAAAGAGGCAGAGACCCTTTCCCAGGAAGAGATGCAGAAGAAAACTGCCGCTGCCCAGCAGGAACGGGCGATTTTCATGCAGAGCAAGCAGAAGCAGATCCAGTCTCTCGTAGAGACCCAGTGCGCGCAGATCGCCAAAGAAAAAGAGATCGGCATTGTGATGCACAAGATGGCGGTTCCTGCCGGCGCGGAAGATATTACGGCAGAAGTACTGGCCCGGATTGACGGCGCTGACAAGAAAGGCGCTTCTTCCAGCGCAAAATAACCGCCTGGATGATTCCCTGCAGTTCCCTTGGGAGGAGAATTCATCCTTCCTTCTCTTGAAAATACAGGGGTTTTTGTGCGACAATACAATACACAGGCATAGAAAGATAGAGGCTTTATGGACTCTATCTTTTCATTGCGCGGAAGCGGAGTCGTTCCTTTCACGCGCGGCGGAAACCATGGGGGAGACAATGAAAAAAACAATTGAAGAGCTCGCAAACTATGTGGGAGGTACGGTATACGGCGACGGCACAGGGATTATCACCGATGTGTGCAGTGCGGAAAGCGCCGGTCCGGGGCACATTACCTTTGCCAGAGGCATTTATGCCGAGCACATCGAGGAAATGCATGCCGGGGCGATTCTCGTGGATGAACTTCCGAAGGAATACACGAAAACGCTTATTGTAGTCCATGACTGCCGCCGCGCTTTCGGGCAGCTCATTGATCTCTTTCATCCAGAGGTGAAATTCCCTGCAGGGATCCATCCTACCGCAGTGGTCAGCAGCAAAGCCGTCATTGACGAGGGCGTATGCATCATGGCCCATACCGTGGTGGAAGAGGGCGCCCATATTGGAGCGGGCACCGTGATCTATCCCAATGTCTACGTCGGGCATAACGTGGAGATCGGGAAAAACTGCGAAATCAATCCCGGCGCGGTGATTCATGAAAACAGCGTTCTCGGCGACCGGGTGGTGCTCCGTGCCCACGCGGTGATCGGCGGGCAGGGCTTCGGGTTTTCCACAGACAGCGAAGGGCATCATACCCATATCCGCCAGCTGGGCAATGTGATTCTCGAAGATGATGTGGAGATCGGCGCGGGAAGCGCTGTCGACAATGGCGCCATGAACAGCACCATTGTGCGCCGCGGCACGAAGATCGACAACCTGGTTCACCTGGGGCACAATGTGGAAATCGGTACAGACTGCTTCATCATCGCTCAGACAGGCATCGCAGGAAGCACGAAAGTGGGCAATCACTGCATCCTCGCAGGGCAGACCGGCGTGACCGGCCATATTGAGATCTGCGACGGCGTCACCCTCGGCGGGAAGAGCGGCGTCATCGGCAATATCAAAAAGCCCGGCACCTATGTGGGATTCCCTGCCCGGCCCCATACGGAATGGGGACGGATGGAAGTCATTCTGAGCCGCCTGCCGGAATTGTTCAAGCGGGTCAGAAAAATCGAGAAGCTTCTGGACAAGTAAAAAGAAATAAAAGAAAGATTTCCTCTGCCATTCGTTCCATGGAGAAGAAATCCGTATGGAAAACCTCCCGGCTGATGGATGCCTGGGAGGTTTTTCTATGGAGGCGCTTCTTTTTCCATCTTGCGTGATGACGTACAATAAGAATAGACAGTGATTGTTATGATAAAGGAGACAAGTATGAAAAAAGCAATATGGATCGTTATCGCGGTCCTCGTGATCATCATCGGAGGAGGCATCAGTTCTTACAACGGGCTGGTTTCCATGAATGAGGAAGTGCACTCTTCCTGGGCGCAGGTGGATACCCAGCTGCAGCGCCGGGCCGATCTCATTCCAAACCTGGTCAATACGGTGAAAGGGTACGCCTCCCATGAAGAGAAAGCCATCCAGGCGGTGGCCGATGCCCGCTCCAAGCTGCTCGGCGCCCAGTCCCCGTCGGATAGGATCGCTGCCAATGGAGAGCTGTCTTCTGCGCTTGGCCGTCTTCTCATGGTGGCGGAGAACTATCCCAATCTGAAAGCGAACCAGAATTTCCAGGCGCTCCAGGATGAGCTGGCCGGCACGGAAAACAGGATCGCCGTATCCCGGAGGGATTACAACAATGTGGTGCAGAAATTCAACGCGAAGATCCGCAGCTTCCCTACCAATCTGTACGCAGGGATGATGGGATTTTCTGAAGCGCCCTATTTCAAGGCCGATCCCGGAGCCGGCGCGGCACCGAAAGTCCAGTTCTAACCGATGACAGCGGAAAGAGTATGGCTCTGGCGCCTTCTCATGGCGGTTCTGTTCCTGCTTCCTCTGCAGGGAGAGGCGAAAGAGGGGTATCCCGCGCTTTCGCCGGATTCTTTTTACGCGGAAGATTACGCCGGAGTCCTCACAAAGGAAACCGTCCGCCGGATCAACGCGGAGGGAAGCGCCCTCGAAGCGCGCACGAAAGCGCAGGTAGCGGTGGTGATCCTCCCTACCGTACCGGAAGGGGATATGGAAACATACAGCAATGGCCTTTTCCGGGAGCGCGGCTTTGGAGACTCGCAGATGAATAATGGGATCATGCTTCTCATTGCGATGAACGACAAAAAAGCGCGGATCGAAGTGGGCTATGGTCTGGAAGGGGCGCTCAATGACGCGAAAGCAGGACGGATTCTCGATGAATACCTGCTTCCTGCCTTTCAAAAGGGACAGTATGACCAGGGCATTCTCCAAACTTATGAAGCGCTGATCCAGGTCTGCATGGAGGAATACCAGATCGACAAGCTCTCTCTTCGTGATGGAAATGCCATGGAGAGAAGTTCTTCTTCGCTGCTGTCTCCCTGGCAGATGGCGCTCATCGCGGCCGCCCTCATTGGTCTTATCGCTTTTGACCAGATTTTCCTGGGCGGTGTACTGACACAAATGCTTCTCCAGATTCTCTTTCTCTTTTTTATGCGCGGCGGAGGCGGCGGCTTCGGCAGCCGCGGACGAGGCGGCAGTTCCGGCGGAGGCGGCGCCGGCCGGACATGGTAAAAGACTTTCTTCTTTTCAAGGCTTCCTTCGGGAAGCTTTTTTCTATCTCCAAAATGGAATTACAGGATAATGTAATTAATAAAAAGGATTGTCCTTTTTGAAAAAATCATTTATAATGAAATTAACCAGTGGGATACAAGGCTTTTTTGCGTTGTTCCCAACGCGTAGTGCGCCGGTGGAAAGGCGGTTTTGGAGGCCGCCTCCTTTTTATGGACAGGTGGATCTGCAGGCGCAGCGGTCGAAGGGAAAGGAGATCATCATGGCAGCAGAAGAAATGAAAACGGACAGCGCCTCCGGGTACAAAGAAGAAATTGACGAATTGACCCGCCGGCGGCAGTGGAAACGCCTGCTCACAGCGACGTTTGTGCTGGACATTTTAAGCAAGGAAAGCAATTACGGAAACCGCATCGAGCGGGAAATTTTTGAGAGAACCAACAATGTATACCGGCCCAATCCCAATGAGCTCTATCCTGTACTGCGCTACATGGAGAGCAAAAATTTCGTAGAGAGCCAGTGGGATTCCCCGGATAAGAGGAGCAAGAGAATTTACAGCATCACCGACAAAGGCCGGGCTGCTGTTCCTTATATGAAAGAGCAGGTTCTGGAATGGCTGGTGACGCTCCGCGAATTCTGCGGCACCATCCAGAAACAGTTCGGAGAAAAAGAATAACCATTGCCGGAAAAGGCGGCCTGTTGCTCTCCGGCAGGAAGCGTTCTTCCTGGGGGAGAGGCTTTTCTTGACAAAAACTTTTCTGACAATTATAATGGTGAAGTTGATAAATTCGTTTCGGAGCATTCCGAAAACAGCAGCGAGCTGCCATCAGGAATCGGAAGCGGTCCGATGATAGGTAAGGAGGTGCAATAAATGCCAGCGCCAAAGAGAAAAAATTCTAAGTCCCGTCGTGATAAGAGACGTGCAAATTGGAAATTGACTGTACCGGGTCTTATTGAATGCCCGCAGTGTCATGCACTGAAGATGCCTCATCGGGTATGCCCGGTGTGCGGCTTCTATAAAGGCAAGTCTGTTGTACAGGCTAAAACCGAAGAATAAGACGAAGAGGAATACACTCCAGCGATGGGGTGTATTTTTATTTTGCCCTTTTCATAGCGTAGCGCGCGCCGCGGCCCTGTGATATGCTAATACTGTTCAATCCAAGCGGAACTCTGCTGCAGGGAGCGGGAGAGTTTCCTTATTTCTATAAGGGAGCGGCTCATGAAAAAAGTCATTTTTGACGTGGACGGTGTTCTTCTCAGCGAAGAACGGTATTATGACGTGTCCGGCCTTACGGTGTGGGAGATTCTCTACAGCAAGGACTACATGGGGCTTCCCACGGAGCGGGACGCCTTTGATCCGCAGCACATCACCGACGGCCAGATCGCGATGATCCGTTCGGAAGTGTGGGACCATGACATGCTCCTATCGTATCTCAAATCCCATGGGATCAATTCCAACTGGGAAATGGTGCATGCCGATCTCCTTACAGTGCTCTGGCTTTTCTGCAGGGAATATAAAAGGCGGACCGGCGGAGACGTGCTGCACCTCGCCTATGGCGGGGAGAAAGACTGCAGAAAGTCCGGCCTTCTTCTCATGGGGCTGCCCATTCCCCAGGCGGAGGAGGTACTGGCTCTGTGGAAAAAGGTCATCCCGGAAGAGGCGAAAGGGCCGGATTTCTTCGCCGCCCTCCTTTCGGCGATGAAAGAAACTTTTGGCGAGGTACCGTCATGGGCGCCTCTCGGAGGGCCGCTCTGGAAGATCCATCTGGCGGCGTTTCAGGCATGGTACCTGGGGGATGATGAATTCATCCGCCAGAATGGGAAAATGCCATGGAGCGGCGGAAAGAAAGGGTTTCTCCGGGAAGAAATCCCCCTGGCGCCGGCGCCTTCCGTGCGGAGCCTGTTCCGCCGGCTCAAGGAGGCCGGTTATGATATCGCGGTGGCCACCGGCCGTTCCCGCAATGAAATGACCATCCCTTTCAAAGAACTGGGATGGTATGACGAGTTTGATCCGCTCTTCCTGGCCACCGCCACCGACGCGGAAGAGGCGGCGCGCCGTCTCCATACGGGATCTCTTGATAAGCCTCATCCGTTTATTTATGAATGCGCCATGTACGGACGGCGCCCGGAAGCGTATGCATCCTATGTGAAGGGAGACTTCGTGCCGGCTCCGGATGATGAGGTATGGGTGGTAGGCGATTCCTATTCGGATGTGCTCGGCGCCCGCGCGGCAGGAGCGCAGATCGTCGGCGTCCTCACGGGCCTGGAAGGAGACAGAGCCGCTTCCATGTTTGAAAAAGCCGGCGCGCCTTATGTGAAGCGGGTCACCGATATAGAGCCGGTCATTTTCGGCGGGAAGAAATGAGGGACCGCGGTCCCTTCTCCAGGCCATGAGGATCGGCGGAACCGTGAAAAGAGGGGAAAACGATTTTCCCTTCTTTTTTTGTGCTTTTCTTGACAAGCAGGGAGCAGAATGTTATTCTTGTAATGTAAGTTTAGCACTCGACCATATAGAGTGCTAACAACCAAGGTGATAGAAATGACAGCAAAGAGATTGGAAAAGCCTGCAGAAAGCAGGATGAATGACAGGAAAAAAAGAATACTCTGGGCTGTAGTACAGGATTATGTTTCTACCGCAGAACCGGTCGGATCCCGGACCATTGCAAGAAATTACGATCTTGGCGTGTCCAGCGCGACCATCCGCAATGAAATGCAGGATCTGGAAGATGAAGGATACCTGGAGCAGCCCCATACCTCAGCAGGGCGGGTGCCTTCCATCAAAGGGTACCGCTTCTACGTGGACAGCCTCATGGAACCGTCCTACGTGACAGGAGACGAGCAGGAACAGATCACCCGCATGATGATGGACCATGCCACGAAGATGGATGAAGTCTTCCGGAATATGGCCCGGGCGGTGGCGTCCATGACGCAGACCTTGTCGGTGGCGGCGCGGACTTCGTCGGAGCGGTGCGTATTCAATTATGCCCGTTTCCTGCCACTCAATGAAGAGAAAGCGATCCTTCTGGTGGTGACAGAAGAAGGCCATGTATCCAATCAGGTGGTGCCCATTCCGAAAGGGGCGTCTCTCGATGATCTCCAGCTTCTCGCCGACAGGATGAATCATTTCCTCCATGGCCGGGACGTGAGCAGCACCGATGAGAAGCTGATCCTCTCCCTGCAGAGCGCGGTAGAGGAAAATCTGGTGCCTTTCAAAGGCATTTTGTATGCGCTCCAGAAAGCGCTCGTGCCGAAGCAGAAGGTCTATACCGGCGGGGCAGCGGCGCTTATCCGGCAGCCGGAATTCCAGAATGTCCAGAAAGTGCAGGATCTGCTCCACCTTCTGGAAGAGCGGGATGTGCTCCAGAGCGTGCTGGATGCCGCCATGGACGCGCCCATCGCGGTCCGCATCGGTTCCGAAAACAGGGACAAATCCCTCATGGATCTGTCTGTTGTGAAAGCGCAGTTCACTGCGGGAGGCAAAGTGATCGGCACCATGGCCGTGCTTGGTCCGACCCGCATGGAATACGGAAGGATTATCGGTCTGCTCTACTTTATGCAGAAGCAGCTGAACCATATATTGAAAGGGAAGTAAGTTCCCGCTTGAACCACTTACATTGAAACAGAAGGAGGATTCCTGATGACAGAAAAGAAGAAAGACCAGGCGCAGGGCAGCCCAGCCGGAGCCAAAGCGGAAAAAGCAGAAGCAAAGCCGGAAAAGGCCGCAGGCGGGGAAATGGAAAAGGCCCTTGCCAACGCGCTTTCTGCCCTCGCTGAGGCGGAAAAGAAAGCAAAAGAAGCATCAGACAAGGCGGAAGCCCTGACAGCAAAGCTGGCTCTGGCGGACAAGCAGTACGTCCGTCTCCAGGCGGATTTTGACAATTTCCGCCGCCGCACGAGAAACGGCGAAGCCGCGGCGAAAGAAAAAATGACTGCCGACGTGGTGAAAGAATTCCTGCCGGTGCTCGATAATTTTGACCGCGCTCTGGCACATATGTCAAAAGATCCGGCCGGCGCGGCCTACGCGGAAGGCTTCGCCATGCTCCAGAAGCAGATGCAGAAAGTGCTCGCTGATTTCGGCGTCACTGAGATCCATGCGGAAGGGGCCCATTTCGATCCTCATTTCCATGAAGCGGTCATGCAGGCCGCGGCGGATGATAAAGAGGATGACACCGTATCCATGGTTTTCCAGAAGGGATACATGCTGAAAGACTATGTGATCCGCCCGGCGAAAGTCCAGGTTGTACATAACGGGTAAGGAAATCTATTTTCCAGCCTATTCTATATAAACAAGAAAAATAGTAAGGAGGCAATTTATATGTCTAAAGTGATTGGTATCGATCTTGGTACGACGAACTCTGTCGTAGCTGTGATGGAAGGCGGCGAGCCTGTGGTTATTCCGAACGCGGAAGGTTCCCGGCTCACCCCGTCAGTGGTAGGCTTCTCCAAAACGGGGGAACGCCTCGTAGGCCAGCTGGCCAAACGCCAGGCTGTGTCCAATCCGGACCGCACTGTAGTTTCCATTAAACGTCACATGGGCAGCGATTACAAAGTCCATATCGACGGCAAGGACTACACCCCGCAGGAAATTTCCGCGATGATTCTGCAGAAACTGAAAACCGACGCGGAAGCGTACCTCGGCGAAAAGGTGACCGAAGCGGTCATCACCTGCCCGGCCTACTTCACAGACGCCCAGCGGCAGGCCACAAAGGACGCAGGCAAGATTGCCGGTCTCAATGTACTCCGCATCATCAATGAACCGACCGCGTCTTCTCTGGCGTACGGCCTGGACAAGATCAAAGACGGCAAGGAACATACCTTCCTCGTATACGATTTGGGCGGCGGCACCTTCGATGTGTCCATTCTGAACCTCGCTGACGGCGTCTTCGAAGTGAAGGCGTCCAACGGCAACGGCCATCTCGGCGGCGATGACTTCGATGCCCGCGTGATGGACTGGATCGCTGATACCTTCAAGAAACAGAACGGCTTCGAGCTGAAGCGCGATCCCATGACCAACCAGCGCCTCAAGGAAGCCGGCGAAAAAGCGAAGATTGAACTCTCCGGCGTGATGGCGACGGAAATCAACCTGCCCTTCCTTACGGTGGACCAGAGCGGCCAGCCTGTCCATTTCGACGCGACCCTGACCCGTGCGGAATTTGACCGCATCACCGAAGACCTGGTAGAAGCCACCATTCCGCCGATTGACGCGGCTATGAAAGATGCAGGCGTAACCAACGCGGATATTGAAAAGATCCTTCTCGTGGGCGGTTCGTCCCGTATTCCTGCGGTACAGGCGCTGTGCCGGAGCAAATTCGGCAAGGAACCGAGCAAGGGCATCAACCCGGATGAATCTGTCGCGGTGGGCGCAGCCATTCAGGCAGGCGTGCTCAAAGGGGAAGTGAAAGACGTACTCCTCCTCGATGTGACTCCGCTCTCCCTGGGCATTGAAACCCTGGGCGGCGTATTCACCACCATGATCAAGAGAAACACCACCATTCCGACCCAGAAGACCCAGATTTTCTCCACCGCTGTGGACAACCAGCCTTCTGTAGACATTCATGTCCTCCAGGGCGAACGTCCTATGGCGGCAGACAACAAGACCCTCGGCCGGTTCGAACTTTCTGATATTCCGCCCGCTCCGAGAGGAGTGCCGCAGATTCAGGTAAGCTTTGATATCGACGCCAACGGCATTGTCCATGTGTCCGCGAAAGACCTGGGCACCGGCAAGGAACAGAAGATTGATATTACCTCTTCCAACGGTCTCTCTGATGAAGAAATCGCGAGAATGCAGAAAGACGCGGAAGCTCACGCGGAAGAAGACAAGAAGCGGAAAGAAGCTGTCACCGCGAGAAACAATGCGGAAGCTCTCGTGTACCAGGCAGAAAAGACTGTGAAGGAAATCGGCGACAAAGGCGATCCGGAAAAGGTGAAAGAAGTGAACGCCGCCATTGAAAAGCTGAAAGAAACCTTGAAGGGGAGCGACGCGGACAAGATCAAAGCCGACGCAGACGCTCTCACCAAGCCCCTCCATGAACTGACGGAAAAACTTTACCAGCAGGCGCAGCAGGCCCAGCAGGCGGCTGGTGCGGCCCAGGGCGCGCAGGGAGCCCAGCAGGGACCGCAGCAGGGCGCTGCTCATAAAGGCGATACAGTCGATGCGGACTACAAAGTGGTAGACGACGATAAGAAATAAAGGACAGAAATCCCTTTTATAAGAGGCAGAAAGGATTGAGAGCAGGTTTTCTGTTCCCAATCCTTTGCCTGTTATAAAGAAATGGCGTCCCAGAAGAATTTTGTGTTGGACAGGATGATAGAATGGCAGCTCGTGACTATTATGAAGTACTCGGCGTAAACAAGAATGCCACCGAGGATGAAATTAAAAAGGCATACCGGACGATGGCCCGCAAGTACCATCCGGACCTTCACCCCAATGACCCGGAAGCGGCCCAGAAATTCAAGGAAGTGAATGAAGCCTATCAGACACTTTCCGACGCGGGCAAACGCTCCCAGTATGACCAGGTGGGCCACGACGCCTATGAACAGGCCCAGCGCGGCGGCGCGGGAGCCGGCGGATTTGGCGGCGCCGGCGGTTTCGGAGGTTTTGGCGGCTTTGGCGGCCAGGGCGGATTCGATATGGGGGACATTTTCGACATGTTCACCGGTGGAGCCCGCCGGTCCAATGGCCCGCAGAAAGGGGACGATCTCCGGTATGATCTGGAAATCACCCTGCGGGAAGCCGCGAAAGGCGTGAAGAAGACCTTCTCGGTCCGCAAGGAAGAGACCTGTTCCAAGTGCCATGGGAGCTGCGCCGAACCGGGGACACCGGTTGAGACCTGCCCGCACTGCCACGGCAGCGGACGGGAACGGGTCGTCCGGAATACCCCCTTCGGCCAGATGGTGAATGAAACCACCTGCCGGTACTGCGGCGGCACAGGGAAGATCATCCAGAAGAAGTGCTCCCAGTGCCACGGCAGCGGCATCCAGAACGTGGACAAGAAGATTGAAATCAATATTCCTGCCGGCATCGAGACAGGCATGCGCATGCGCGTCGCCGGCGAAGGCAATCCCGGCGTCCGCGGCGGGCCAAGCGGCGATCTCTACGCCTATATTTACGTGAAACCCGATCCGGACTTTGAACGGGATGGAGACGATCTGTACTGCCGCGCCAATATTTCCTTCCCTACAGCCGCTCTCGGGAATTCCATCAAGGTCCTCACGCTGGACAATGAAGTGGAACTGAAGATCCCCGCGGGCACGCAGAGCGGAACCCGGTTCCGCATCAAAGGAGAAGGCATGCCTCGTCTGCGCCGCGGCGGCAAGGGCGATCTCTATGTGGTGGTCAATGTGGTGGTGCCGCGGAATCTCAAAGGGGAGCAGAAAGAAGCGCTCCTCCGGTACGCTGACATTTCCGGCGAAGACATTACCACCTACAAAGGGAAAGGTTCCGGTTTTCTGGACCGCCTCATTGACAAACTGGCAGGAAAACTTACGGACAAGCTGGATCAGCTGAAATAAGCAGGTCCTCTGGAATATACGCTGCTTCCTGAAAAGGAGCGGCGTATTTCTTTTGCCATCAGAGAAAAAATGAAATACAATACAAGTATCATTGTCTTTTCCATGAAAAGGAAAAGGCCAAGCCAGTGAAAGGAGAGACACATGAGCGAGAGACAGAAAATCGGAGAAGGACTGTATTGGATCGGCGCCAATGATGAAGCGTCGGCCTATTTTGAAAACTATATTCCCATTCCGGAAGGCGTGACCTATAATTCCTACTTTATCGATGATGAAAAAACAGCGGTCATTGATACGGCCGATCAGGTGGTGAGCGCGGTCTTCCTGCAGAATGTGGAAGAATCCCTCGCAGGGCGGCCCCTGGATTACATCGTGGTCAACCATATGGAGCCCGATCACAGCGGCACGCTGCTGGCGCTTGCGGAGAAGTATCCTTCCGCGAAAATCGCCGCGTCCGCGCCGGCGCTGCGCATGTTTGAGCAGTTCTTCCATCATCCCATGAAGGACCGTTACATCGTGACCAATGAGAGAATGCGCCTTCCTCTCGGGCGGCGGACCCTCCGCTTCTTCTCGGCGCCTATGGTGCACTGGCCGGAAGTGACCTTCACCTATGATGAGACAGACCAGGTCCTTTTCAGCGCGGACGCCTTCGGGACCTTCGGCAGACTGGCCGGCAGCGTATTTGCTGACGCCTATGATTACAAAGCGCAGTATGAGCCGTCCGCGCGGCGCTACTACAGCGCGATCATGTCCAAATTTGGGCCCCAGGTTCTTTCTGTGATGCGGAAGATTTCCGCCGTTCCGGTGAAAATGGTGGCGCCCCTCCACGGGCCTGTATTCCGGCGGAAAGAGGATATGGATCTCATCATGAATGATACCCGCCGCTGGGCCGCCTGGACGCCGTCCCGGAAGGGCGCCGTCATTTTCTATACCTCCACCTATGGAAATACCGCCGCTGCGGCAAGGCTCCTCGCGCGGGAACTGGAGGAAGAAGGAATCACTCCGGTCACCATGATGGATATGAACCACACCGACGTATCGTACGGCCTGGCGGAAGCGATGGAACACAGTCACCTTATCTTCGCCGCGCCGGTCTACAATATGGGGCTCTTCCCGAAAATGAGGACCTTCCTGGAAGAACTGGCGGACCATCTCATTCACGGCCGGAAGGCAGCCCTTGTGAGCAACGCCAGCTGGGCTCCCAATGTGGCAGGGAAGATCATGAAAGAGATGATCTCTTCCTGGAAGGACACAGAAATCCTCGCAGAACCGGTGTTTATCCATTCCGCGCCGGGACCGGAAGAAGAGAAACATTTAAAAGCCCTGGCAGCTGTTCTTGCGGAAAGCATCAAAGGAGAAGAGAAACAATAAAAGAATGAAATATCGTATGTTCTGGATGGCCGCGGCGGTCTGTATAGCCCTTGGCGCCGGCGGATGCGGGAAGCCTTCCGTTTCGGTCATGCCGGCGGTCAAAAAAGACGTTCCTTTTGTGTATGAAGCGGAAATCCGGCCGGAAGCGCTTCATTCCGTTCCCATTGTGCCCCAGGTGTCAGGAAATATTACATCCACTCTTCCCGATGTAGGGAGCCAGGTCCAGGCGGGGCAGCTGCTTCTCCAGCTGGATGCGTCCGCCTATGAGTCGCAGGCAGCGGCGATGGAAGCAAAGATCGCCTCTTCCCAGGCGCCGGCGGCCGCGCCGGTCTATGAAGCGCCCATCGATGACAGCATGGAAGCGTCCCTTCTCCGGCAGGGCATCATTACCCGGGCGGAATACAACTGCATCCAGGGACGGCGCGCCGCTTCCTCGCCGCAGGCAGCCGCTCCTGCCGCGCCTTCTGCAAGCGAAGGGGATATGGCCGCTCTCCAGGCGCTGCGCCGGGCCATAGCGGAGTGCACCATCCTTTCGCCCATTGACGGGATTGTGTCCCAGGTCTATGTGTCAGATCAGAAAGCGGTGTCTGCCGGCCAGCCGGCTCTCGTGATCCGCCAGAACTCGCCGGTGACGGCGAATGTGCAGATTCCGGCAGTCCTCGATGATGTGCTGCGGAAAGCCAAGGACAGCCGGACTCTCACCGTCACCATTTCCGACAAAGACCATGGCGGGACCTGGTACGGCGAGCTCAAGCCCCAGCCCAATACCAGCGGGGATGACTATACAGTCTACAAGGTACAGGCAGACAATCCGGACGATGCCATCGAGATTGGCAATCTCTACAATCTCCGCATCGAAAGCGGACAGAACGTGCCGGGCTATGTGGTGCCGTCGAAAGCGTTCATCGGCCGGGATCAGCTGAAAATTGTGAATGAAAAGAACCTGGTGGATATGCGCACCGTAGTCGTTGCCAGCGATGACGGGGAGAGCAAACTGGTGGTGAGCGGACTCCGCGACGGGGACCGCATCATTACTGCTCCTTCCGATGACCTGGAGCTGGGCATGGAGGTCAATGTGAAATGAGATGGACCCGGGAAGATTTTTCCGGGGATCCTGTAACCACCGCAAGGAAGCTCATCGGGGCAGTCCTCGTTCATGACGGCCCCGGCGGCCGGCGGGCCCTCCGCATTACCGAAACGGAAGCGTATGGCGGGTTCTTTGAAGGCCGTCCCGACGACGGGGCCCATTCCTTCAAAGGGCGGACGCCCAGGACGGAGGTTATTTTTGGAGAGCCCGGTCACGCCTATGTATACCTGATTTACGGGATGTACTGCTGTTTCAATATGGTCTGCGCGCCGGAAGGCACTGCCGGGTGCGTGCTTCTCCGGGCAGGCGAGCCGGTGGAAGGACGGGCCCTGATGGAAAAGGATAGGGGCGGCGCGAAAGGGCGGCTTCTCACCGCAGGGCCTGGGCGTCTCACGATGGCCATGGGCATTGACAGAAGTCTCTGCGGCGCCGATCTCGTTACAGGCCATCTTTTCGTGGAAGAAGGGGAAACCTGCCCCATTTCCGTATCCCAACGGAAACATATTGACTATGCCAGGTATGGGAAAGACTTCCCCTGGCGTTTTACCCTAACCGGCAGCCCCTGGGTGAGCCGGTAGCATGGGAGATATAGCAGTGGATAACAATCAGAATCAAAAGGCTCCTCTTTTTGTGGGCCTCGGGGAAGTGCTTTTTGACCTGCTCCCTTCCGGCCCCCGCCTTGGGGGAGCGCCTGCCAATTTCGCCTATACCGCGTCCCGCCTGGGCATGTCGGCCGCACTGGTCAGCGCTGTAGGACGGGACGCGATGGGACAGGAAGCGCGCCGCCTCCTCAAAGAGAAGGAACTGGCTCTTTTCCTGACGGAGACCGGCCGCCCTACAGGGCACGTGAAGGTGTCTTTCCGGGAAGGAGGCATCCCTTCCTATACCTTTGCAGATGATCCCGCCTATGAGACCATTCCTTATACGGCAGAACTGGCGGGCCTTGCGGAAAAGGCCGATCTCTGCTGTTTCGGCACGCTCGCCCAGTACGGCGCTCTCACGAGAGAGACAGCGCGGCGCTTTCTTCAGGGGATGCGCCCGGAGAGCCGCCGTGTGTTTGACGTGAACCTGCGGGGCCGTTTCTACAGCAGGGAAATTGTCGCCTCTCTTCTCTCCCTGTCAGACGCTGTGAAGTGCAATGAAGAGGAACTGCCCCTTTTGTGCGCCTTCGCAGGCCTTCAGGAGACTTCGCCGGAAGCGTACCGGGCCTATCTCGCGGCGCGGGGGATTTCCTGCTTCATCTACACGGAAGGAGCGAAAGGGAGCACCGTATTTCTGGAGGGAGAGCGGTCGTCTCTCGCTGCGCCGAAAGAGCGCGCCGCCGATACGGTGGGGGCAGGGGACAGTTTCACTGCCGCTTTTTTCGCAGGTCTTGCCAAGGGCCTCTCTCTCCGTAAGGCCCACGCCCTGGCCGTGGAGGTGTCCGCCTATGTATGTACCCGGCAGGGCGGCATGCCGGACTTTCCAGGCGACGCGCCGCGCTGGGCAGAACAAATGGGAAGAAAGGAAGAATCGCTGTGACAGACAATCAGAACATTGACCAGGAAGAGCTCACGCCGGAAGAACTGGCCGAGCTCATGGGGGCTTACAAAAAAGAACTGGCCCATCTCTACAAGGTGTCTTCCGCGAAACGGGCGCTTCTTGCCCGGCGGGGCGGACCAGGCCTTTCTGCCATGCTCCAGAAGTGCGATGAAGAGATGCGCGCCGATATTGATGCGCTGAAGCGGAAATACGGCATCCACTACTGATACAAATTGTCAGGCGGGAATTTTCAAAAAGGGTATTGACGGATAGAAGAGAACGCCATATAATTAGAACAATCAATACAGCAAATACGATGACCGAGATTTTCCAGA
>CAUBUJ010000001.1 GCA_958439155.1 uncultured Veillonellaceae bacterium | reverse complement strand
AATGAATGTCTGCACCCGCTGCCTTCGTTCCGGTAAGGTTACCCGCGCATAAGAACACCGCATAAAAAGAGGCCGGCCAAGAGCCGGCTTTTTTGCTGCCTGGAAACAGCGCAGAGTACAGAGAGCCCAGTAATTTCTTTAAAATCTCCTTTCATGAAAATCTTTTACTAGTATTTACAACACTTCACTACCATCCAGCATGGTACAAGTTCCCTTATAAATTGCGCATTACCTATCCTTGTCAATACATGATGAAACCCTTTTTACAAAAGCGGCGTCATATAGAGCGGAAGGAACTGGATGCCATTTTCTTCTTTTACATCTCCATCATAGAGAACGAAGGGCGTATGAAGCTGTTCCTTGAAACGGGCGCAGAATTTTTTGAGGGAGGTGAAGGTGAATCCTTTGCTGGATTTCACTTCGATAGGAGAGATGTTATGCCTATTGCTGATCTGCCGCTTGGCGATGAGAAAATCAATTTCCATTCGGTCTTCCGCGCGTTCTCTGGATGAATTGGAATAGAAATAGAGCTTGTGACCTGCGGCTGTCAGCATTTGGGCCGCCATGTTTTCGATGACCATGCCCAGATTCACTTCCAATTTATTGAACAGCAGTTTTTTATAGATTTCTTCGCTTACGATGCCATTTTCATCAAAAGCGTGGCTGATAAGAAGGCCTGTATCGGCCATGTAGCATTTCAAGGATACCCGGTCTGTATTAAGTTTCAGACCGATAGAAGGGGCTGTAGAGTTGTAGCAAAGATTCACAATCATCGCATCAGAAAGCCAAAACAGCGCATCTTCATAATCCCGCATGCGTGCGCCTTTCTTCAGGGACGACAGTTTGAATTTACGTTCATGGTTCTGAAGCTGGCTGGGAATATCGTCGAAGATCTGACGTACTTTACTGTCATAGCCAGCCGCGTGTTTTCCTATATCCGCCCGGTAGAATTCCAATATATTCCGTTTCACCTGATCCACACGTCTAAAATTCTTGCTTTCCGCGAAAGCTTCCACCGCCTGCGGCATGCCGCCTACGACCAGGTATTGACGGAAATAGTCCATCGCTTTCCGATGAAGTGCCTGCCCCAACGGTTTCCTATCGGTGAAGCAACGGGAAATCAGCTCCATCAAGGTATGGTTATCCAGGGCCCACAAGAACTCTTCGAAATCGAGCGGGTACATCCGCACATGCCGTTCTTCTGATGGAATGAGGATATGTTCCACATTTTTCCGGATGGACATGAGCGATCCGGTTTCTATGTAATCATAGCGTCCATCGGCCACAAGGTACTTAATCGCTGAGCGGGCTCTTGGGAACAGCTGCACTTCGTCAAAGATGATGAGCGAATCCCGTTCATAGAGCGGCACATTGTAGTAGCTGGAGAGATAGAGGAAAAATGTATCCAGGTCATTCAGATAATGATCAAAAAGATCCAGTACATCTTTGGAAGCCCGGTTGAAATCCACCAGAATGTACGACTTGTATTCTGCCTTCCCAAAAGCTTCCGCGATATAGCTCTTTCCTACCCGGCGCGCTCCGTCTATCAGAAGCGCGCTGCGCCCCTGGTCTTCCTGTTTCCAGGCAAGCATGGTGTCATAGATTTTCCGTTTCATAGCGTACTTCCTCTCTCCCCTCTGCACGATATATCCAGTATAGCACATTTTCAAGGCATTGAAACCTCATCATTTTACACGTTTTCAAGCTTTCTAATCACCAGAATTTACACATTTTCAAGGCTTTGCTCCTGTACGCTGTTTCCAGGATGCACAGCCTGTCATCCCCAGCGGCGGATCTGCATATAAAAGCCCCTCCGCTTTCCTCTTCCGTCTCCAGACTGCGGACTTCAGACTCCAAGACAATGGCGCATCACACATCCCCGCAGCCCGTCCGGCGACTGAGGACCACGAAATGCCCATGCGGCAGGCATCCACCACTTTGCGCTCTGCGCTTTGTACTCTGCGCCCGCTCCCATGACGCACCATCCGCCTTTGACCTTTGACTTCAGACCTTTGACCCCGGCGAAATGACGAATCACACGACCCCGCAGCCCGTCCGGCAATTGAGGGATAAGGACATTTTTATGTCGTTATCGGGCGCTACCTTACTAGTCTTTGGCAACTGCGCCCCGGCCTACGAAATGCCCATGCGGCAAGCATCCACCACTTTGCGCTCTGCGCTTTGTACTCTGCGCCCTTCTCCCATGGCGCTCACAGAAAAATCCCGCAAGATGCCTTTTCGCATCCTGCGGGATTTTTTACTGCCCCATGTACCGGCCAAGCGCGGCCAGCGCCCGTTCTGCTAATTTTTCGTTTTTGATTTTCTTCGGATATTTCTTCCCCAGCGGCGGGATGAGACCGAAGGTGATGTTCATGGGCTGGAAGTTTTTCCCTTCATAGTGGGAAATGTACCAGCAGAGGGAGCCGATGGCGGTGAACCGCGGGAAGGCGAGCGGTTCCTGCCCTTTGAAACGGGCGGCGGCGCTCATGGCAGCAATGATGCCGGAGGCGGCAGATTCTACATAGCCTTCCACACCGGTCATCTGGCCTGCAAAGAATAAGCCTTTCCGTTTTCTCGTCTCCATGGTGGCATTCAGAAGGTCCGGCGAGTCTATGTAGGTATTCCGGTGCATCACGCCGTACCGGACGAATTCCGCCTTTTCAAGGCCGGGGATCATGCCGAAGACGCGGCGCTGTTCGCCCCATTTGAGGTGGGTCTGGAAACCGACGATGTTGTACATGGTGCCGTCTTCATTGTCCTGGCGGAGCTGCACCACCGCATAGGGGTCCTTTCCGGTGCGCGGGTCCGGGAGTCCCACAGGCTTGACCGGGCCGAAGCGCATCGTATCCACGCCGCGGGCAGCCATGACTTCGATGGGCATGCACCCTTCGAAAACTTTTTTATTTTCAAAGCCGTGCACTTCTGCCGTCTCCGCCGCAACAAGCGCCTCCTGGAAGGCGAGGTACTGCTCTTTGTCCATGGGACAATTGAGGTACGCCGCTTCCCCTTTCCCGTAGCGGGACGCCCGGTAGACCACGGACATGTCAAGAGAGTCTGCTGCCACAATGGGCGCCGCGGCGTCGTAGAAATGGAATCCCTCTCCGCCGCAGAATTTCTCAATATCCGCGGCAAGCGCCCCTTCTGTAAGGGGGCCGGTGGCGATGATGACGATGCCTTCCCGGGGAATTTCGGTAAGCTCCCGTTCCTCCACCGTAATGAGCGGGTGAGACCGGACCTTTTCCGTCACCGCTTTCGCGTAGCCCAGGCGGTCCACCGCGAGCGCTCCGCCGGCAGGCACGCTGTGATGATCGGCGCAGTCCATGATAAGGGAGCCCATGCGGCGCATTTCTTCTTTCAGAAGGCCCACCGCGTTGGTAAGTCCCGCCGCGCGGAGAGAATTGCTGCATACGAGCTCGCCGAAGTAAGGCGTGTGATGGGCCGGGGTGGACTGGGCAGGACGCATTTCGATGAGCCGCACCGGGATGCCCCGCCGGGCGAGCTGCCACGCCGCTTCGCTTCCTGCAAGGCCCGCGCCAACGACGGTGATGTAATTGTTTTCTTTCATTCTGATTCCTTTTATAAAAAGAAAAGAGGATTCATTCCGATGTGCTCAGGAAATGAATCCCCCTTTCCTGTGATAATCTCCTGCGGGGAGACTTATTCTTTCTTTTCCTTCCCAGTATCTGCGGGCGGCTCCGTCTTTTTCGCCCGGGTCTTCCGCTTCGGCTGGGTGGGGCAGTCCGGATTGGAGCAGACGATGTGCTCTTCTTTTTTCCGGTCCACCTTTTTCACCATAATGCTGCCGCAGACCGGGCAGAACTGGTCGACCGGCTCATTCCATACGGCCATATCACACTTCGGGTAGCGGCTGCAGCCGTAGAAGTAACGGCCCCGTTTGGACCGGCGCCGCACAAGATGCCCTTCGTGACATTTCGGGCAGGTAATCCCTGTATCCACCACGATGGACTTGGTGGCTTTGCATTCCGGGCAGGCGAGATACCGCCCGAAAGGACCGGTGCGGTACACCATTTTCGCGCCGCACTTGTCGCAGACCACGTCAGACTCTTCGTCAGGCTCATTATTCTGCTTGTATGGCTTGATGTTTTTGCATTTGGGATAATTCGGGCAGGCGAGATACTTCCCGTACCGGCTCATTTTCACGATCATATGGGCGCCGCACTTCTCACAGACTACGTCGGACACTTCCTGGTTTTTCTTCTTGTCCTCTGTAGCTTCTGCGTCCGCCTTCTTGAGCTCGCTGCTGAAAAGCTTGTAGAAATCGCCGAGGACTTTCGCGTACTTTGCTTTCCCTGCGGCGATCTTATCGAGCCATGTTTCGAGGTCCGCCGTAAAGCCTACATTGATGATGCCGTCGAAGTATTTTTTCAAAAGGTCCACAATGGTGAAGCCCAGTTCTGTGGGGATGAACTGCTTATTTTCTTTCTCTACATACTTCCGGCGCTGGATTGTATCGAGAATCGGCGCGTACGTAGAAGGGCGGCCGATTCCTTTTTCTTCGAGTGTCTTGATAAGGCTCGCTTCGGTGTACCTTGGGGGCGGCGCGGTGAAGTGCTGGTCCCCGGTGACGGACACATTATGGACGGTATCGCCTTTTTTGAGAAGGGGCAGAATATTTTCCTTTTCATTGTCTTTTGCTTTCTCTTTGGCGCTCTGCACCACGGTGAATCCGTCAAAGAGGATACGCATTCCTGACGCGCGAAGGGTGTAGTCGCCGCAGGTGAGGAGAGCGGATGTATTTTCCGTCTTCTGCGGCGCCATCTGGCTCGCAATGAACCGGTTCCAGATGAGCGTGTACAGCCGGAGCTGATCCCTGTCGAGGGACTGGGTGAGCGCTTCCGGCGGAAATTTCAGCGACGTCGGGCGGATCGCTTCGTGGGCGTCCTGCGCTTCTTTGGACTTGGCATAGACATTGGGCTTGGCCGGGACATATTCTTCGCCGTACACCGACGCAATATAAGGAAGCACCGCCTTCGTCATTTCTTCAGAAATACGGGTCGAGTCGGTACGCATGTAGGTAATGAGCCCCACATGGCCGTGGCCGGCAATTTCCACCCCTTCATAGAGGGTCTGGGCGAGCATCATGGTCTTCTTCGAGCCAAAGGACAGTTTATTCACCGCGTCCTGCTGCATGGTGGAAGTGGTATACGGCGGCTTGGCCTTGCGCTGCCGCCGGGACTTGGTCACCGATGATACAAGAGCGTCTTTTTTCTCGATGGCCGCGACGGCGGCGTCAGCTTCTTCTTTATTGGTGAGCTTGATCTCCTGGCCCAGGTGACCGATGAGCTTGGCGGTAAATACGTGGCCTTCGCTGTTTTTGTACTTTGTGTCGACAGTCCAGTATTCTTCCGGCTTGAACGCTTTAATTTCTTCTTCCCGCTCGCAGATGAGGCGCACTGCCACGGACTGGACACGCCCCGCCGAGAGCCCGCGGTAGACCTGCTTCCAGAGCCAGGGAGAGAGCTTGTACCCGACGAGGCGGTCCAGCACGCGCCGCGCCTGCTGGGCATCCACCCGGTTTTCATCAATCGGCCCGGGATGCTTCACTGCTTCCCGGATCGCCGGCGGCGTGATTTCGTGGAAAGCGATGCGCACATTCTCTTCCGGATTCACATCGAGCAGCTTGGACAGATGCCACGAAATGGCTTCCCCTTCGCGGTCAGGGTCCGTTGCGAGAAGGATGTCTTTCGCTTTATTCGCTTCTTTCTGCAAATCCTTGATGACTGTTTCCCGCCCTTCCGAATTGACGTACTGCGGCTTGAAATCATGATCCACATCGACACCGAGGGTGCGCTTCGGCAGGTCCCGAAGATGTCCCATGGAGGCCATCACCTTGTAATCCGGGCCGAGAATCCGTTCAATGGTACGGGCTTTGGCTGGAGATTCTACCACCACCAGGTGCTTCCCCTTGGGATTGGGTGTCCGTTTAAACGCAGGTTCTTCTGCCGGCACCGCTTTGGTCCGGCGTTTTTTCTTTCCTACTGTAATAGTCACTTTGATCGACAATGCAGAAATCCTCCTGCTTCAAATCAGCGGGGACAAGGAATTGTCCCGGAGAGATGGATGAAAGAAAGGATGGTTTCCTCTATGGAACCTCTCCCTTCCTGATCCGCCTGTAACCTTTCATCGTTTCCTTATTATAGGGGACTCGATAGGAAATGCCAATAGGACGATCTATTTTTTTGCGGCATACATGCCGGGCCCGGCCTCTCCGATGTACCCTTTGACCGCCAGTGAGAGGAGAATCATGGTCAGTTTCGCCAGGGGAAAGCCGCTCTGCTGGATGAGATCTTCCGCGCTGGCCGCGTCAGATGCCGAGCAGAACTGATAGACCAGTTCCTCTTCGAGGGTGAGCGCTTCCATCGCTTTCCCCGGTTCTTCCTCTTTCGTATCCCACCCGTACTCTGAGAGAATGTCCCCGGGACCGGTGACGCAGATCGCCCCATGGTGGATGAGCTGGTTCGTGCCGCGGCTCATGGAAGACCAGATGCTCCCGGGCACGGCGAAGACATCCCGTCCTTCTTCGAGAGCGAAATCGGAAGTAATGAGAGAGCCGCTCCGCTCTGCCGCTTCCGTGACCACCACGCCGCGGCTCATGCCGGCGATGATCCGGTTCCGCGCGGGAAACTGCCGTCCAAGAGGCGGCGTACCCAACGGATACTCCGAGAGAATCGTTCCGCCCCGGTCGCGAATCTTCTGGAACAGATTCCGGTTCTCCGGCGGATAGGTCACGTCCAGCCCGCAGGCCAGCACCACCGCTGTAGGGGCGGATCCGGCAAGGGCTCCTTCATGAGAGACGGTATCGATCCCGCGGGCGCCGCCGGAGACGATAGTGACCCCTTCCCGGGCGAGGCCCTCCGCGATGTGCCGGGCAGCATTCACACCGTAAGCGGTGGCTTTCCGCGCGCCCACGATGGCGACGGTCTTCTCCCATACCGGCGGCGCGCCCTGGTAGAAAAGAACCGCCGGCGGATTTGCTGTTTCCGCCAACAGCGGCGGATAGTCCGGATCAGTCCAGAGCACGGCGCGGACGCCGGCCTGTTCCAGCTTTTTCCCTTCCCGCTCCGGGTCAGTCTCATTCCGGAAGGACAGAAATTCCCCAAGAAGCTTCGGCGGCAGGATGCCGCTTTCCCGGAGGACACCGCTCTCTGCGCGCCATACCGCTTCCGCGCTCCCCAGGGATGTAATCAGTGCCCGTATCCGTTTTGCCCCAAGGCCGGGCAGTCCCGGCAGCGCCGCCGCAAAGCAGTCCATCTCATCTCCTCCTCATTCCATACATTTCTCTCATTATAGCATAGGAAAGAGTCATTTGAGGCAACGGGCACGCAAAAAGCGGCCCCTTGCAGAGCCGCCTTGTCAAACCTGTCACCGGAGGATGGATTTCAGGAAGGCCTGGGTCCGTTTGCTCTTCGGATGCTCGAAGATGTCTTCACTGGTACCTTCCTCTTCGATATGCCCTTCCACCATGAAGAGCACTTTGTCCGATACGGACTGAGCGAAGGCCATTTCATGGGTTACGATGATCATGGTCATTTTTTCATCGGCCAGCTGGTGGATCGTCTTCAGCACTTCCCCGGTGAGCTCCGGATCAAGCGCCGATGTGGGCTCATCAAAGAGCATGATTTCCGGATTCATCGTAAGCGCCCGTGCGATGGCGACGCGCTGCTTCTGTCCGCCGGAGAGCCGTCCCGGATAGACGTCGCGTTTCTCCCAGAGACCCACTTTTTTGAGGAGCCGTTCCGCCGTGGGCAGCACATCAGCGCGCTTCATCTTTTTCACATAGAGCGGCGCCGCCAGGAGATTGTCCAGCACGGTCATATGGGGGAACAGATTGAACGACTGGAAGACCATACCCATCTTTCCCAGAATCCGCCGCGCTTCCGCCGCTTTGGCATAGACCACATGGCCATTTTCTTCCTTCGCAAGGTATTCCCCGTCCACGAGAATGGTGCCGCCCTGGATGGTTTCCAGATTGTTGAGACACCGCAGGAAGGTACTCTTCCCTGCGCCGGACGGGCCGATGATGGACACCACTTCCCCCTTGTCCACCGAGAGGTCCACCCCATGAAGAATTTCGGCGCTGCCGAAGGATTTCTTTATATGTTTCATTTCAATAAATGCCATCGGATCCGCCTCATTCCTCATACACTGCGTACCGTCTTTCCAGCCACGCGAGAAGACGGGTCAAAACGAAGGTGCACACCAGGTAGAATATGGCCGCCACGAGGAACGCGGTGGTATCGAAATCGCGCTGCACGATGGAACGGGTCACACGCATGAGATCATTCATGGCGAGCACATACACGAGGGACGTATCTTTCAGGAGGGTGATCGTTTCATTGCCGAGAGGCGGAAGCACCCGCTTGAATACCTGGGGGAGCACGATATGCCACATGGTCTGGCGGTAGGTGAAGCCCAGCACTTTCGCCCCTTCATACTGGCCGCGGCTGATGGACTGGATGCCGCCGCGGAAAATCTCCGCAAAGTACGCCGCGTAATTGGCGACGAACGCGAGAATCGCCGCGGAAAAATCGTTGATCTGGATGGAAATGCCCGGAAGCATCGGAAGCCCATAGTAGATGAAAAGAATCTGCAGCATGAGCGGCGTCCCGCGCATAATGTAAATATAGAATTCCGCAATCCTCCGGAAGAGCCCCAATCTGGAGAGACGTACAAGAGAGAGCAGAATCCCCAGCGGAAGCGCCAGTACATAGGTGAGCACAAAAATCTGCGCCGATACGCCCAGACCCTCTACCATACTGGGAATGATTTGACCGATATACTCCAGCATATCTTACCCCTTTGCAAACGAACCATGGAAACGCGGAAAAGACAAGCGCCGCAGTGCCTGTCTTTTTCACTTTGCCATGTTACTGTAACATATCTTTGCCGCTTTGGCAAACCGGACGTTTACTTCGCTTTCACGCTCAGGTCGGTACCGAACCACTTCTGAGAAATCTTGCTTGCTTCCCCGCTGGCTTCCACTTTCTTGAATCCTTCATTGATGAGCTTGAGCAGCGCTTCATTGCCTTTCTTCACGCCCACCGCGAACTGTTCATTGGCCACCGTTTCCGGCAGTACCCGGAACTGGCCCGGTTTCTTCTGCATGTAGTAATTGATGAGCACGCTGTCGCCCACAATGGCATCTGCCCGGCCCGATTCGAGATCCATGAAGCAGGACGTGAAATCAGGATAGACTTTCCAGCCGCCGAAAGAATCTTTCAGGTCCTTCTGCTTCAGCACCGCTGTCTCACCGGTGCTGCCTTCCTGGGAAACTACATTCTTTCCTGCCAGGTCTTTGGAACTCTGGTAGGGAGAATCATTCATGACTACGAAAATCTGCTTGTTGTTCAGGTAGGGATCAGTGAAATCAAGAACCTTTTTCCGTTCCTCTGTCACAGTGAGCCCATTCCAGATGACGTCGATCCGGCCGGAAGAAATTTCAGATTCCTTGCTGGCCCAGTCGATGGGCTTGAATTCGATGGGCACGCCGATTTCCTTGGACACGGCCGCTGCCATATCCACATCGAAGCCGACAATCTTGCCGCTGTCGTCGCGGAATCCCATAGGCGCGAAAGTATCATCCAGGCCCGCTACGATTTTGGCCGGCTTTTGTACAGAAGAAGCCGCTTTCTTCTCTGAGCCGCCGCATCCGGCGAGCATCCCCGCTGCTGCGCATACCATAATTCCCGCGGCGATCGCTTTTTTCCAGTTCATTTTCATGATGAGTCCCCCCTGCATCTCATGATGCGTCATAACATACGGTTACAGCGTAATATCTTCACCAAACCACTTTTCAGAAATCTTCTTTGACGTGCCGTCTTTCTTCATTTCCACAAGGACCGCGTCCAGTTTATCTTTGAGCGCCTGGTTGTCCTTGGCGATACCGACCCCGACGGGGATCTTGGTGTACCCGCCTTCTACCACGCGGAAGCCTGCGTTATTCTGTTTGTTGTAGTAGAGGCCCACCACCTTGGCCACCACCATGGCGTCGATGCGGCCGATCTTCAGGTCCATGAAGCCGGATACATTGTCCGGATAAGTTTTGAGCTCCTTGAAGGTATCCTTCGCCGGATCGGCGTTGATCGCGTCCAAGCCGGTGCTTCCCGCCTGGGTAGCGACCACCTTGCCTGCCAGATCCGCTTTCGAATGGATCGGCGAATCTTCCTTCACCATGATGATCTGCTCCGCTTCCTGGTAAGGACGGGAGAAGAGCATATTTTTCTCCCGCTCCGGCAGGATGGAAAGGCCGCTCCAGATGGCGTCAATTTTATGGCTCTTCAGCTCCGCTTCCTTGCTGTCCCAGTCGACAGGCTTAAATTCCACATCGCTTCCCATCCGCTTGGCCGCTTCTTTCGCCAGATCAATATCGAACCCTACGAGCTGTCCGTTTTTGTCCTTGAATCCGAAAGGCGGGAAATTATCATCCAGCCCGATCACGATTTTCTTCGCGTCTGTATTCTGCGCGGAAGACACCGCCTTCTGCGATCCGCCGCACCCGGCGAGAAGAGCCCCGGCGCAGAGAGAAATCATTCCCGCAGCCATGACCTTTTTCCAATTCATTCTTATGCCCCTTTTCTATTTCTTCATTTCTTTATTTGAGTAAAGAATCATTCGCATGACGTTATCCTACACTATCCCTTTCTATTTGTCAATGCTTTAACGAAATAAAGAAATGTTCTGCCTATAAAAAACGACATGCCCGCGAATGAAACTTCCACTTCTGCGGCCTTTCCGCGGCCGTATTTTCTGAAAATTGACCATTTATGTACGAATCCTATGTACAATGAAAAAAGTAAAGCCTCTGGCGAAAACATCATGCTATAATAAAAGAGTCAATGGAAAAAACTTGCCGCCGCGTTTTCCGATACGACGGGACATGCGGCGGCCGCAAGCAGCTTTTTCCATGGAAAGTGAAGGTAAATTCATGACAAATCCTATTGAATTTGATCTGTCCATAGGGAAGAAGAAGCCCTATTCGTCGAAAGGAAATCCCTGTCCTTTCTGTGATCCCGGCGCCCTCACTCATATTCTGGACCGCCGCGGCGATATGATCTGGTGCATGAATAAGTATCCTGTATTTCACGGAACCTGGCCGACAGTTCTCATTGAGACGTCAAACCACGATGATGAGCTCTCCCGGTATGCTCCGGAAAAACTCCACGACGTGATCCGCTTCGGCATGGAAAAATGGGAGGAAACGGAAAAAAATCCCGCCTTCCGGTCAGTCATTTACTTCCGCAATTACGGGCCCCATTCCGGCGGCTCCCAGCGGCATCCCCATTCGCAGATCATCGGTCTCTATGACTATGACTACCGGGACAATATCGCCACGGAAAATTTTCTCGGCGCGCCGGTGTATGAAGACGGGGACTGCTACGTGACCCTGTCGGACTATCCCATCTGCAGCATGGCGGAATTCAATATTTCCCTCAAAAAAGAAGGAAATCTTGTGGGATTTGCCGACGCGATCCAGCATATCGCCCGGTTTGTCCTCACCGACTTTCCCATCCCCTGCGACAGTTACAATCTTTTCTTTTATCATCTCCGCGGGCATGTACGGGTCAAAGTATTCCCCCGTTACATCGCGAGCCCTCTTTACATGGGCTACCGCATTACCCAGGTGGTAGACAGCACGAGCCGCCAGTACATTCTGGACACGCTCCGCTCAGAGTCCTACTTCGGGTAAATTTTTCACCATACAAGGATTGGGCATGAAACTTTACGCATTCAGCGATTTCCATCTGTCCGGCGATCCACCGACAAAGCCCATGGACGTATTCGGGGACAACTGGAAAAACCACAGAGAAAAAATTTACAAATCCTGGATGGCGGCGATCCGCGAAGAAGACACGGTAATTATCGCCGGCGACCTGTCGTGGGGACGCAACCTGGAAGAGGCGCTCCCCGACCTCCTATGGATCGCCGCTCTTCCAGGGCGCAAAATCGTCGTCCGGGGCAACCATGACTACTGGTGGGACACGGTCACAAAAATGACGAAAGCCACCCATGGCGCTTTTGAGTTTCTCAACAACAACGTCATTATGGCAGGGCCCATCGCGCTTGCAGGGACGCGGAGCTGGATTCCTGAGACGGCCCGCAATTTCACGGAAAATGACGGCGTCATCCTCCGCCGGGAGGAAGGGCGTCTTCTCCGGGGCATAGAGCTTGCGGAAAAGAAAGGGGCGCGCCGCATCATCTGCGTGCTCCACTATCCCCCGTATGACGAGAAACGGCAGCCCATGCACATCCTGTCCCTCATGAAAGAGCATCATGTGACGGACTGTGTTTTCGGCCATGTCCACGGGCAGCAGAATTTTCACAATATCCCGAAAGAAATGGAGGGGATCCGCCTCCATCTCACATCGGCGGATTATCTTGATTTTAAACCTTATCTCATATGCGAGGTGCATGATGGCGCACAAACTGGCAGAGAGCCGCCTGTTATCCGGCTTCATTTACGGCGACGCCCACACAGGAGAGTATGTGTATTTTCCTGGAAGCGAACTGGACGCAGCCGTTCCCGTGGCGGTGTATGAGACGAAAACAGGCCGGGAAGATATTTCCATGGCAGAAGCGCTCTCTATTATTGAGCACAGAAGCCTGCGTCCGGTGCGTCACCCCGTATTCGGCGAAAAAACGATTTAAGAAAGGACCGCTCCTTTCCCGCAGGACCCCTCCCGACAGGAAGGGCCCTTTTCTTTTGCCATCTTTCTTTTTCCCCGGTTTCGCGGTATACTTTTCCTGTTCTCTATTGTCCTTTTTGCAGTTACGGAGTTCTTATGAAATTTTCTTCCATGCCGCTTTCCAGCTGGCTCCCCCTTCTGGGGCTCACTGTATCCGCTTTTATTTTCAATTCTTCTGAATTCATGCCCATCGGCCTTTTGACGGACATTGCCGATACCTTTTCCCTGACGGAAGCAGAGGCAGGCATGCTCATGGTGTGGTACGCCTGGGCAGTGATGCTCCTTTCGCTGCCCCTCATGGTTCTGGCGAGCTCCATGGAAATGAAGAAGCTCCTCCTCATCGTGGTCGCTCTCTTCGGCGTATGCCAGATGCTTTCCGCTTCAGCAGGCAGTTTTGATGTCCTCCTGGCCGCGCGCATCGGCGTCGCTTCCACCCATGCCATCTTCTGGTCCATCACGCCGCCGCTTGCGGTGCGCATCGTCTCAGAAAGCCACAAGTCCCTCGCTCTTTCCATGGTGGTGACCGGCACGTCTATCGCCATGATTTTCGGGCTCCCTCTGGGCCGCACCCTCGGGCTCCTTCTGGGGTGGCGCATGCCTTTTGCCTGCGTTGGGATTACGGCCTTTCTCGTATGCCTCTACTTGTTCTTTGTCTTTCCGAAAGTCCCCGCGGCGGGTTCATTCTCTGTGAGAGAGCTTCCTGCCCTTTTCAAAAACCGGGCTCTTACCGGCCTCTATCTTTTGACCTTCCTCACCTCTTCGGCGTACTATACGGGCTACAGCTACATTGAGCCTTTCCTGAAGCAGACGGCCCGTCTCCCGGACAGTACGGTCACGGTGATTCTCATGCTCTTCGGCGCGGCAGGCATCGCAGGAAGTTTCCTTTTTTCCCAGTTCTACAGCCGCCACCGCTTCTTCTTCGTAAAAGCGGTGCTCTTCTCCATGGCAGGGGTTCTTTTCCTGCTCCTCCCGTCTGCGGTCTCTATGGAAAGCGCGGTCCTTCTCTGCGCCCTCTGGGGCATGACAGCCACCATGTACTGCGTCTCTTTCCAGGCGGAGATCATCCGCGCCGTCACCATGGCGGAATCGGCAGTGGCCATGTCCATGTACTCAGGCATATTCAATCTGGGTATCGGTTTTGGCACCTACGCAGGCGGTCTGGTATGCACCTATGCCGCCATTGACTATATCGGTCTTGCCGGCGGCGCCATGGGGCTCCTGTCGGGCATCGTGTGTGTGCTCTTCGTGATCCGCGCTCTCAAGCAGAATGACCGTATCCAGGCCCTCCGGCGAAAATCCCCGGGCAAAGAGTAAAAAAAACTCCCTGCCGCAAAGCTTGAATTCCAAGCAAAAAACCCTGTCATAAGAATCAATCTTATGACAGGTTTTTTTTAATGGAGATCCTGCAGGGAGTCCCTCATATAATTCATATATTCCAGAGCAAATCCGCAGCCGATGGCATTGACGTACATCGGCTGTTCTACTACGTAGGCAGGAATGCCTGCCACGCGGGTGATCATTTCATCGAGCCCTTCCAGCTGGGCGCAGCCTCCGGTGAGCATGATCCCATGATCCCGGATATCCGCGAGCAGCGCCGGCGGCGTTTTCTGGAGCACTGCCAGGATTTTCCGGTACAAATTCTGGAGGCCCGGCCGGAGCGCTTCCGCCGCGTCTTCCCCGGTGACGCTCACTTTCACAGGAAGGCCGGTGACAAGGGATTTCCCCGCCGCTTCCACCGCTTCCATCCGGCGGGACACATCCCAGCGGATGCCGAGACGCTTCTTTACTGATTCCGCGGTCTGCCGGCCGATCTGGACCCGGTATTTCTCCCGGACGCGCATCATAATGGACTGGTCCATGGCCATGCCTGCATCGTAAATGGAGTCGGACGCGACCAGGCCGTGACGGGACACGATAGAGATCTTCGCCGAGCCGCCACCAATGTCGATCACCATGGCCCCTTCCATTTTATCCGTATTGACGCCCATCCCCATCACCGCTGCCAGAGGCTGGTCAATAAGGACCGCTTTCCGCACGCCCATGGTGACCGCCGCCTCGAGGAGGGCCCGCCGCTGCACCCCGGTGACGCCGGCAGGAACGCATACGATCAGACGGGGATGGAAAAAGAGACTCTTCAGGTAGGACCGGTTGATCACAGAATTTAAAAGGTACGCCGCCGCGTTGTAATCTACAATGGCGCTGTCCCGGAGAGGACGGATCACGCGGATGCCCCGGGGCGTGCGTCCTTCCATTTCTTCCGCCCTTGTGCCGGAGGCAAACATTTCCCCTGTCTTCTCCCGCACAGCCACTGCGGAGGACTCCGGGAAAATCACCCCTTTTTTCTTGACATACACCACCACATTGGACGTGCCCAGATCGACGCCTACATCTTCAGCGCCGAGGGATCCAATCCAGTCCATAATGCCAAGTCCCGGGCGGACGTAGAGATCCTTCTGCTTTTTAGTCATCGTTCACACGGGAAATATCCGCTCCCAGTCCCTTCAGCTTTTCTACGAGATGGTCATAGCCCCGGTCGATATGGTGCAGATCGCCCACTTCGGTCACACCGTGCGCCGCAAGCCCTGCCAGAGTGAGCGCCGCGCCGGCGCGGAGATCGGTAGCCCGCACGAAGGCGCCCCGCAGGAAAGGAACGCCCCGGACAATGGCTTTCCGTCCTTCAATTTCAATAGACGCGCCCATCCGCTGCAGTTCCCCTACATGCATGAACCGGTTTTCAAAAACCGTCTCTGTAATGGTGCTGACGCCGCTGCCGATGGTCATGAGAGCCATGAACTGTGCCTGGAGATCCGTCGGGAATCCCGGATAGGGGAGTGTCTTGATATCGGTGGAGCGGATCTTCCCGTCGCTAATGACGCGGACCCGGTCGCTGTCTTCCTTGATGACTTTCACGCCTGCTTCGCCGAGCTTGGCAAGGAGCGGCTTTAAATGTTCTGTCAGCACATTTTCCACCACCACGTCCCCTCCGGCCATGGCCGCGGCGATCATGAAGGTCCCCGCTTCGATGCGGTCCGGAATGACTGTGTGGGAAATCCCCTGGAGACTCTTGACCCCTTCCACGCGGATCACATTGGTGCCGGCCCCTTTAATATTGGCGCCCATGCTGGAGAGGAAGGTCACAAGATCCACGATTTCCGGCTCTTCCGCAGCATTTTCAATGACCGTACGGCCATCGGCAAGAGCCGCTGCCATGAGAACATTTTCCGTAGCGCCCACGCTGGGGAAGTCCAGGTAAATATCCGCCCCTTTGAGGCCCTTCGGAGCAGACGCTTCTACATAACCATTGCAGATTTTGATTTCCGCGCCCATCGCTTCAAAAGCCTTCAAATGAAGATCAATGGGACGGCTGCCGATCATACAGCCCCCGGGGAGCGCGATTTTCGCGTGGCCTTTCTTCGTAAGAAGCGGTCCCATAATCAGGAAGGACGCCCGCATGCGGCTCATCAGCTCGTAAGACGCTTCGGTTCTTTCAATATGGGACGCGTCAAAAACCAGCTCATGCTCTTTTCTCGTGATCTTGACGCCGAGAGATTCGAGCACGCTGCAGATGGTGGTCACATCGTCCAGATGGGGCGCGTCTATAATGGACGCCGGCGTTTCCGGCAGCATCGCCGCCACAATAATAGGAAGCACCGCGTTTTTGGCGCTCGATACATGAACGGTCCCGGTGAGAGGCGTTCCTCCCTTTATGACTAACTTTTCCAAGTACATTCACTCCATTATCTTTCAAATTCGAAGAAAACCGATAGTATATCAGGAAAAGGGCATGACAAAAGGCCCTTCGCACACGAATTCTACATTATCATATCACAATATAAGTCTATACGGAAATGAAAAATCTCCATAAAAATCTGCTGAGAATCCGTTTCCCTTGCTCACAGCGCCAAAAGCCATGCCAAAAGAACAAAGCAAAAGAGAGCGCTGGATGGTTTCATTTCCTGCAGCGCTCTTCCCGGTCTTTCCCTCACGGGGAATGATTCTCAGTCCAGATTTTTCGTGATTTCCTTGACATGCTCCGTATCGCCTAGGATGACCAGCATATCCTCCCGGCCCATGACCATGTCCGGCCGGGGATTGATGAAAGTCTCCTCCCTGCGGCGGATCGCCACTACCGTAATATGGAAGCGGCGGCGCACATCCAGCTCCAGCAGGTTCTTCCCGACCCAGTCAGCAGGCACATGAATGGTGAGAACCGTAATGTCATTGTTGAGCTCGATGTAGTCCACAATGCCCGGATTGATCAAGTTGTGGGCGACACGGGCGCCCATTTCTTTTTCCGAGTAAATGATTTTATCCGCGCCGATTTTCTGGAGCATTTTTCCATGAAGCTCATCGAGCGCTTTCACTACGATGCGGCCCACGCCCATATCTTTCAAAAGGAGCGTCGTCAAAAGGCTTGCAGAAAGGTCCCCGATGGCGACCACTGCTACATCGGCATTGCCTGCGCCGATGGCGGCGAGATTCTTTTCATCCGACGCGTCAGCGCAGACCACGTAGCCCAGGGACGATGACAGGTCCTGCACCACATTTTCATCAATATCCATGGCCATCACGTCATAGCCCATTTTGTTGAGCGTCACCGCCACGCTTTCGCCGAACCGCCCTAGTCCGGCCACGAAGAACTGCAATTTCTGTTCCATAGTACGTCCTATCCGATAATTACTTTTTCTGTAGGATATTTAATGCGGCCCTGCTGGCGGTCGGCGAAGGTAATGACCAGGGTCATCACGCCGATGCGGCCGATAAACATGGCCATAATGAGAATCATTTTGCAAATATCATTCCACTCTCCTGTAAGGCCCACGCTGAAACCGACGGTACTGAAGGCAGAGACACTCTCAAAGAGAACTGATTCCAGCTCCAGATGGTGCGTATCAAAGATGAGAAGCAGGAAAGCTGTGAGAAAGGTGAGAAAGAAGGAGAGCGTAAAAATATGGAAAGATTTGATGATGTAGGACTCGGCAATCTTTTTGTGGAAAATGACCACATCTTCCCGGCCCCGTATCCATGACAACACCGAGAGGAATAGAATCATCATGGTGGTGGTGCGCACGCCGCCGCCGGTCGATACAGGGGCCGAACCGGTGAACATGAGAAACATCACGAAGAGCTGGGTGCTGATGGCCACATCAGCAATGTCAAAGGTGGTAAATCCTGCCGTTCTGGAAGAAACGGACATAAAAAGGGAATTGAGCACTTCCATGCCTGGATTCATTTCTCCCATGGTCATGGGATTGTCCCGGTCCATGGCGTAAAACACGACGGCGCCGAAAATGGTAAAAGCCATCTCGGCGGTAATCACCATCTTGCTGTTCAGAGAGAGCCGCTTCCAACGGCGGTTTCTCGCCACGTCATCAATGACAACGAAGCCGATGCCCCCGAGGATCATGGTCACGACCACCACAGCGCACACGAAGGGATCCTGGGCAAAAGGAGAAAAGCTGCCGCCGCCGAACAAGTCAAGGCCGGCGTTGCAGAAGGCAGATACAGCGTGCCAGTAACCGTAGTACACGCCGATCCATCCAATTTCCTGGTAAAACCGGACTGCCAGGAGCGTGCCTGCGATGAATTCGATGAAAAGTGTCATCCACACAATTTTCCGCACAAGAAGGACCATGCCGGAAGGGGTCTGCATATTGAAAGAATCGCTGATCAGGAGCCGTTCCTGCAGGCGCAGCCGGCGCCCTGTGGAAATGCCCATAAGGGCCATAATGGTCATGATTCCAAGGCCTCCCACCTGGATCATGAAGAGCATGATCAGCTGCCCTGCCATGGTGAGATCGGTCTGCATATTGATGAGACTCATACCGGTGACGCTCACGGCGCTCACCGAGGTAAAGAGGGCATCCACAAAAGAAATCTCCCGCGCCCCGGTCTGGGCAGCAGGCAGCATAAGGAGAAAAGCCCCGGCCAGCATAAAAAGAGCAAATCCTGCGAGAATCAGAAGCCCCCGGGGCACATGCAGCAGCAGGAGAGAAAACAGTTTCGTCATTGATGTCCATCCTTCCCGGCAGGGAAACCGTGTCGCTCTAAAGAAATCCTTATGGCTTATTATAGCACGCTTTGCGAAAGGCGCCTTCTCCCCATAAAAAAACGCCGCTTGTCAAGCAGCGTTTCCAGGAAGAAAAGAAATGGCACTTTATTTTTCTTCCTTCTTCTTTCTTTTTTTCGTATACCACCACACCCCGCCGTAAAGGGCTGCCACCACAAGGATAATAATGGTGAGCCGCAGGGAATGCTCCCCAAAATTCACGATATCATGACCCAGGCACACTTCAAGAGCCACCGAGGGAAGCTTGCCTATGAGGCTTCCCAGAAGGTGCCGCTCAAAAGGCATGGAGGACAGGGCCGAAATGGCTGTGACAAGGCCGTTCGGCATGTAGGGAATGGCCCGGGCCGCTGCCACCGCCTGCCAGGTCTCATACTGCTCCAGTTTCGAAAGGGTCTGACTCCGGCTGATGATGTGCATCGCCATGGTGCGGAAGAGCACCCGCATCGCCCAGAAGGAAATGACCACTCCCGTGGTTTCTGCCAGCCAGGAAATGATGGTACCCCAGAAGAGACCGAAAATGAGGCCGTTCGCGGTGGAAATAAAAATCGACGGGAGAAATCCCACAATATTGATCACCACGTCGATAAAGAAGCTCACCGCCACCGCCCAGGCGCCGAAGCTCTGGAGATACCGGATCAGCCCTTCCAGGTCCTTGTTTCTGGTGAGCTCATATACGGTAGGATAAAAAGAAGGGGCGAAAAACTGGATAGACGCCAGCGCGGCGATCATAAAAAGAAGCAGTAAGATCCGGAACCGGCGCTCCCCTTTTTCATCCCAGCTGCGCCGTCTCATTGCCCGCCGTTTTCTTTCTCCCCGATAGAACGGGCGTAAGACTTGACATAGCCGTCCATTTCCTCCCGGGCGATGACGTCAGAGAAGCGGACCGGCGCGTTTTCCAGCCGGGACAGCTGGGGCGGGATGGCAATGCCTGTTTTTTCCGAAATGGTGCGCAGCTTGTCATAGGCGCTCCCTGCAACGGGAATATGGAGCGCTTCCGCCACAGCGTCAGGGAATTTATAAGGATGGGCCGTGCTCACAATCACCGTGTGCGTGCCGCGGGTAATCTTCCCTTTCCGCCGCAGGTCATTATATACGGCGTACGCCACTGCGGTATGAGGATCCATGAGGTACTCATATTTTTCATATACCTCACTGACAGCCTCTTCCATCGCCTCTTCCGTCGCCCAGCCGCCGAGCATTTCCGAGGCGATCCGGTTCATAGTATTTTCCGGAACCGTGTAGGACCCTTCCCGCTTGAGCTCATCCATCGCGCCGGCCACCGCCTTTTCCGAACCGGTCATGTAGTAGAGGAAGCGCTCAAAATTGGAAGAAATGAGAATGTCCATGGATGGAGACTTGGTCAGATGGAAGGGACGGTTTCTGTCATAGGTCCCGGAAGCAAAGAAGTCACTGAGCACATGATTTTCATTGGATGCGCAGATCAGCTGGCCGATAGGCGCGCCGATCTGCTTGGCAAACCATGCGGCCAGAATGTTGCCGAAATTCCCGGTAGGCACCACCACGTTGAAGGTTTCCTTCTGCCCGATGGAACCGCTCCGCACCAGCTGGAGCCACATCCAGGCGTAGTACACCACCTGCGGGAAGAGCCGACCGATATTGATCGAATTCGCGCTGGAGAAGACCACTTCCTCTCCTCCTTCTTCCGGAGAGAGCCCTTTCGCGAAGATCTCCTTCACCGTGCTCTGGGCATCATCAAAATTGCCGCGGATGGCGCAGACCCGCACATTATCCCCTTCCTGTTTCCGCATCTGGTCTTTCTGGAGGGGGCTCACCCCTTCGGAAGGATAGAACACAAGAATATTCGTCCCTGCCACGTCGCGGAAGCCTTCGAGAGCGGCTTTCCCTGTATCGCCAGACGTAGCGGTGAGGATCAGTACCCTTCTCTTCTCTTCTTCTTCCGCTTTCGCCCAGGTGAGCAGGTACGGGAAAAGGGACAGCGCCAGATCTTTGAAGGCACAGGTCCGTCCATGGAACATTTCCGCCATGGAGAAGGATTCATTGATGGTTTTCACCGGCACAATATCCCTCGTCTCAAAGGTATTGCCGTAAGCTTTCCGCACAAATTCTCTGAGCTTCTCTTCGGGAATATCGCTGAAGAACTTTCCCAGTACATACACCGCGGTTTCCTGATAGGAAAAATCCTTCATCTCATCATAATTCAAAAAGGGATCCGGCAGTTTATCAGGCAGGTACAGGCCGCCGTCTCCAGCCAGTCCGCGGAGCAGCGCACGCCCTGCGGAAACTGTCTCATTGCTTCTTGTGCTTCTGTATTTCATCATGCACCTCCAAACAGGTTTGGTTCTATTTTAGCACAGGGAGGAGGAAAGAAGAATAAGGTATACTCTAAATTAAGAAACAAAAAACTAAGTCATAAAAAAATAACCTGCCTCGCAGGGCAGGATAAGCAGCTTGGTGGATCATCAGGGTCTCGAACCCCGGACACCCTGATTAAGAGTCAGGTGCTCTACCAACTGAGCTAATGATCCGTTCAATAAATAAAATTATACCATAAGGATAGATTTTGTCAAGAATATTTTCTGTCTCAGCAGGCGCTTCCCGACAGATCCCGCCTGGCAGGACGGCCGCCGGCGCCTTCCGCGGAAAGTACCGCGTCGTAAATGGCGCGGCGCACTGCCGTTTCTGCCATGCACCCCACCGTGTCCACCGCTTCTTCTATTTCACCGGAAGCCATCACAAAGAGGGTATCCCCATCCATAGAGGTATGGACAGGCCGGATCGCCCGGGCCATGCCGTCGTGCCCCATGCCGGCGATGACGCGGCACTGGGCCTTGGTGAGCCGCGCGTTGGTCACAATGCAGCCGATGGTCGTATTGGCCCCTTCCATATGGCGGTGCATTCCTTTCAGAATGAGATCTTCCGTAGGAATGAAGGAGGATTCCCCATCTGCTAAAATCCCTGCAAGGATCCCTTTCTCGTCATACACTTCCCCGCAGGCATTGACCGCAAGATAAGCCCCTACATAGAGACCGGAAGGAAGAGAGCACTCCCCGTAGCCGGCGCCGCTCTTCATGGCCCGGTCCGGACCGAGGAATTTCCCGACAGTCGCGCCCATGCCGGCGCCGGCAGAGCCCACAAGAAAGACCGTTCCTGCCCGTTCCGCCGCGAGCCGCCCCATGGCCATATCAGGATAGGCTGACGCTTTCCCAATGAGCAGGTCAAAGAGGACTGCGCCGCACACGATGGGCACATGGACAGGGCCCACAGGAAATCCCACGCCCTGGTCCCGCAGATAGGACATGACGCCGCAGCTTGCCTCCAGACCAAAGGCAGAGCCTCCGGAGAGGACCACCGCGTGAATTTTCTCCACCGTCTTTTCCGGCTGGAGCAGGTCCGTCTCCCGCGTTCCCGGGCCGCAGCCGCGCACGTCCACGCCGGCAGCGGCGCCGCCGGCAGGCGCCAGAATGACAGTCACCCCGGTAAGGCCGTCCCTGTCATCAGCGGTTCCGATACGGAACCCAGGCACATGGATCGTTCTTTCCGTCATAATGTATCTTCCTTCCTCGCAAGCGCCAGGCACGCTTCCATATCCGGCGGAATAGGCGCCTCAAAATGCATAGCCTCTCCCGTGACAGGATGGGTCAGATCGAGCGTCCTTGAGTGAAGGGCCTGCCCCTCAATGGGGAAATGGTCCTTTTTATATCCATAGAGAGGATCATTCACCACAGGATGGCCGATATAAGCCATGTGCACGCGGATCTGGTGGGTCCGTCCCGTTTCCAGCTCGCAGGCGAGCCATGAATAATGGGGCAGGTATTCGAGCACATGGAAATGGGTCACTGCAGGCTTTCCCGTTTTCGGTTCCACATCCCATTTCATGCGGTCCTTCGTGCTTCGCCCGAGAGGGAGACGGATAATGCCGTGGTCCCCTGCCATTTTCCCATGGACCAGCGTGACATAGCGCCGTTTCGCGGTGTGCGTGCCGATTTCTTCCCGGAGCGCCTCATAGGCGCGCTGTGTCTTGGCCGCCACCATCACGCCGGACGTATCCTTGTCGAGGCGGTGCACAATGCCCGGCCGCTCCGGATCCCCTACGGCGCGGAGACTGTCTCCGACATGGAAAAGAAGAGCATTCACCAGCGTCCCGTCCGGATTTCCCGATCCGGGATGGACCACCATGCCCCGCGCCTTGTCGATAACGATCATATCCTCATCTTCATAAAGAATATGAAGGGGAATATCCTCGGGAAGGAGCTCCAATTTTTTGGGTTCCTCATAGGAAAGAGTCACCGCAAGTCCTTCGGTAAGGCGGAAATTGGCTTTCGCCTTCTTCCCATTCCCAAGAGTGACGCCGCCGTTTTTGATTTCCTTCTGCACTTCTGACCGGTTCAGCTCGGTACATTCCGCGAGAAACTGGTCGAGCCGCATATCCGCGTGGCTTCCATCGATCACAAAAGAATAGGTTTTCATCAGTCGCTGTGCCTCCAGAAATACAGTAAAATCAGCGCCACCCCGACGCAGATGGCAATATCCGCCACATTAAAAATCGGCCAGATCCGGAAATCGAAAAAGTCCACCACCCCGGCCATGCGCGCCCGGTCGATGGCATTCCCAAGAGCCCCTCCGAGAAGAAGCCCGATCCCGCAGGGGAAATAGAGAGGCTTCGCGGGGATTTTACCGCGGTACCATACATAGCCGTAGGCGAGGTACAGCACGACCACCAGGGAGAGAAAGAACAAATGCTGGTATTCCAGAATGCCGAAAGCCGCGCCGGGATTGATGATGTAAGTGAGATGAAAAATGCCGGGAATGACCGGAATGGACTCGCCCAGTTCCATATGGCCCTGGACAAACCATTTCACAAACTGATCCAAGACGGTCACCACCGCCGCTGTCAATAAGGTATGCATGCATCCTCCTGTACAATTTGATATTGTTTCATTATACCATAGATAGAAGGGCCCATAAAAAAGCCGGCCAGGACTTCCTGCATAGCTCTGTCAGTTCCAGTCCCTTTCTTATTCTCCGGAACAGCAAAATACCCTTTGCCCCTCTTTCCATAGTAATCTTTTTTCTCTTTATTTCATACTATAATTATGATATACTATGGATAGTTATTAATTCCTGATATTTGCTGCCCCAAGAAATTCATAGGGAGAAAGGACGCTGCCATGTTGGGAAAACCAGATTGCGGATGGAGTAAAGTCACCATTGGTTCGTTTCATGAATATGCCAGTTACCTGACCAATGTACCTTTTGACTGCATGAACGCCTGCATTCGCAGGATCAAGGACAATGCCCCATTGGAAATGACCTTTGACGCGGAAGGACCGGGGTTATTTTTTGTAAGCGCCGATTCGAAGCATACGGTCATCACTTGGGATGAAGATCCCGAAGGCACTGTATGTATCCCAGATGTAAATGACGTACAATTGATCGGTGAAATTATCCATGATATAGACCGTTACCAAGTCAAATGGCGAGATGAATGGGACGGAGTCCCTCTCAAGGAGCTGCGCCAGAAATTAGCGGAATTAAAAGCCCTCGCAGCGGACTGGGAGCCTCTCAAAAACGCGGCCATCTCAAAAAATAAATAGAGAGAAAGACTGTCTTATGCCTTCCTGCATAGGGCAGTCTTTTTTTGCGGTGAAGCAGTCCTCTCCGGGCGCTGCCCGCGAAAGCAGGACCGCCCATGGAGGGCATCAAAAAAGACAGCCCGGAAGGACTGCCTTTTCATAGACTCACTTATTTGACTTTCTTCGCGTTCTCCGCAAGCCCCGGGAAATCGAGGGTGGCGAAGAGATCGGACAAAGTTTCATTCCGGCGGATCTTCGTCACTGTGCCGTCTTCATGGAGAAGCAGTTCCTGGTGACGGAGCTTGCCGTTGTAATTGAAGCCCATGCTGTGGCCGTGGGCGCCTGCGTCGTGAATGACCAAGAGATCCCCTGTGTCGATCTTCGGGAGATGTCTCTGCACGGCGAATTTATCATTGTTTTCGCAGAGAGACCCTGTCACGTCATACACTTCCGTGAGCGGTTCCTGTTCCTTGCCTACCACGGTGATGTGATGGTAGGAGCCGTACATGGCAGGACGCATCAGATCGGCCATGCACGCGTCGAGACCGATATACTTCCGGTAAATATTCTTGTAGTGGATCGCTTTTGCCACGAGGTATCCGTACGGCCCGGTGATGACACGGCCGCATTCAAAGGAAATTCTCGTCTTGTCGAAGCCCTTCATCTTTTCTTCAAAAAGGGCCTTGGCTCCGGCGCCGAGAGCGGCCAGATCCACCGGTTCCTCATCGAGGCGGTAGGGAATGCCGATGCCGCCGCCGAAGTCGATGAAGCTTACCGTAATGCCCAGCTTCTCGCGAATTTCATTGGCCAGGTCAAACATCATGGAAATCGTCCCCAGGAGACCGTCTAACTGAAGCTCACAGGAAATGACCATGGTGTGGATGCCGATGTAAGGAATGCCTTTTTTCTTCGCCCAAGTGGCGCACTGGAAGAGCTGGTCTCTGGTCATGCCGTACTTCGCTTCTTCCGGCTTGCCGATGATGGCATTCCCTCTGGCCAGATCCGGTCCAGGATTGTAGCGGAAGCAGATCTTGTCCGGCACAATGCCGAGCCGTTCCAGATCATCCACATTGGACAGGTCATCCAGATTGATGATGGCTCCCAGCTCATGGGCTTTCTGGAATTCCGCGTCAGCCGTATCGTTGGAAGAAAAAACAATGTTGTCCCCCGAAAGGCCCACTGTCTCTGACAGGACCAATTCCGCCATGGAGCTGCAGTCAGCGCCTACATTCATCTCTTTCAGGAGCTTCATGATCCACGGATTGGGCGTCGCTTTCACCGCGAAATATTCATGGAAATTTGGATTCCACGAAAAAGCCGCCTGGAGCCGCTTCACGCAGTCCTTGATGCCTTTTTCGTCATACAAATGGAAAGGCGTGCCGTACTGGGCAGCCAGTTCTTTGATTTTCTCATCTGCGCATGGTAATGTTTTCTTTGACATGCGAGTCTCCTCTCATCGTTTTTATCCCAGTATATCATGCATATTGATAAGCGTAAATATATTCGCTTTTACTTCTTCGCGTTGGCTACGGCTTTTTCGCTGTATTCCTTGATCCAGCTCTGGATATTGTCCTGGTTTTCATCGATGACGCCGTCAATGAGCTTCACCAGATCTTCATTGCCCTTGGGGATGGCTACCGCGGTAGAGCTCTTCACATCGAAATGGATGCCCGGGTCTGCCAGATCAGGATTCACCACCAGGTACTGCTGGGCGACCACGCCCTGGCAGGCGACCGCGTCCACTTTCCCGTGTTCCAGTTCAATGAGGGCATCCGGCACTTTATCAAGAGCCACCACTTTGGAATCCGGTACCTGTTCATGGGCAAGCTTTTCCTGAAGGGTCGATTTCTGGGCGCCGATGGTTTTGCCCCGGAAATCTTCAAGGGTCTTGTACTTATCCTTATCAGCGGCACGGATGAGAAGAATCTGCGGCGCGTTCAGGTAGGATTTAGAGAAATCCACCGCTTTCTTCCGTTCGTCCGACGGATTGATGCCGGCGATGGCGATATCAATTTTCTTGGCGCTGATGGAAGAAAGGAGCGCGGAGAAGCTCATATCCTGCACTTCCAGCTTTACACCCAGTTTATCAGCGATCTTCTGGGCAAGGGCGATATCGATGCCGATCACTTCTTTCTGCGCTTTCGACGTATCCACAAATTCATAAGGCGGGAAGCCCGACGCGGTGCCTACCACGAGCTTGCCTTTCTGTTTGATCTGCTGGATGAGCGCCCCATCCTGCGCGGCAGAGGCGGAAGACGCCGCCTTCTTGTCGCTGCTTCCTCCGCATCCGGCGATACCTGCGATGACCGCTGCCGCCGCCATTCCTGCTGCTGCCATTTTCCACATTTTGTTCATTTTAAGTCCCCCTTGCTTTGCCAATAAAAACACCTATCCGCCCAGGAACCATCAAGGAAAACCTGAGCGATAGGCACGGCATCTCTGCTTAAACTATGAAATTGAAAAGGCTCTTACCGTACGGATTTGATCTTAAATTTCCATTCCAGTACACGGAGCACATTGGAAACCACGAAAGTGAGTACGAAGTAGTACACCGCGACAATCACCAGCGGCGGGAACGGCTGGAAGCTGATCCCCTGGATGGTAGTAGCTGTATACATCAGGTCGGCCATGCCGATGACGGACACCTGGGACGATTCCTTGATGAGGGTCACAAATTCATTGCCGATGACAGGCAGAATGTTTTTGATCGCCTGGGGAATGATGATGCGCACCATGGATTCCCATTTGGAAAAGCCAAGAGACATCGCCCCTTCCAGCTGGCCCTTGCCGATGGACTGGATGCCGGAGCGGACAATTTCACATTCGTAGGCGCCGGAATTGATAATGAGCGCCAGAATGCCCGCGGAGAGACGTTCAAAATCCACGCCCATGAACTGGAAGCTCGGGAAATGAATGCCCAGGAAAGGAAGGCCGAAGAAAACCAGGGAAATCTGAACCAGAATCGGCGTACCGCGGATCACTTCCACATAGACGGTGGCAATAGCCTGGAGAATCTTGATGCCGGAAATTTTCATAAACGCCAGCACAATACCAAGAAGCAGGCCGAAAATGCAGGACAGAATGGAGATGACGATGGTCACCTTCACGCCGGCCATGAATATATCATTATACTTGACAGCGGTATCAATTACTAAATCCATATTGCGCCTCCCTTAAATATCCGCGTGGAGCAGACGCTTCAGGAAGGTCTGTGTCCGTTCTTCCTTCGGATGCGTGAAGATTTCTTCCGGCGCACCCTGCTCTACAATGTATCCTTTATCCATGAAGACCACCCGGTTGGATACAGAGCGGGCGAACTGCATTTCATGGGTGACCACTGCCATGGTCATGCCGTGGAGGGCCACTTCTTTCATGACTTCCAGTACATCCCCGACCAGTTCCGGATCGAGCGCGGAAGTCGGTTCATCGAAAAGAAGCATTTTCGGCTTCATCGCCAGAGCCCTGGCGATGGCCACGCGCTGCTGCTGCCCGCCGGAAAGCTGTTCCGGGTAGAAGTTGATGTGATCAGCCATACCCACCTGGGAAAGCAGTTCCATCGCCTGTTCTTTCGCTTCTTTTTCCGGGGTCTTCCGGATATGCATCGGCGCATACATCACGTTTTTCAGCACTGTGAACATGGGGAACAAATTGAACTGCTGGAACACCATGCCCACGTCGCGGCGGAGCATCTTCACATCCGTCTTCGCGTCAATTTTCTTCCCTTCAAACCAGAGCTCGCCGCCGATAGGCTGCTCCAGCAGATTGAGACACCGGAGAAAGGTGCTCTTCCCTGACCCGGAGGGGCCGATAATGGTCAGCACTTCCCCATTATGTATGGACATGCTGATATCTCTCAGCACTTCCAGCGATCCGAAATTTTTCTTCAGATGCCGGATATCGTAAATCACTTTGTCTTGGTCGCTCATAATATCCTCTCCATCTTTTGTATTGCAGTATGGTAGCATATTTATTCATCCATGTCAATTTACAGGCTCTGCCAAATCGGCATGACCCTATGCATTTATTCCCATACTGGACGTGAGAACCTTTCTCTCCGCCAAGAGGCGGACCTTCCGGGGCCCAAAATTCCCCATGCGGCGCCGAGAGTATAACTATGCATTTTTCATACTGAAATTATACAGACCTTCCCGCATAAAAAAAGCCGCCTCACGGGAAACGGCTTTATTTTGTCGGGAACGGCCTGCCCCAGGGCAGATGGAGAATCCTTTCCCCTTATGCTATTGTTTCATTTCCTTCCGCGCGCTCTCTTTCATCGCCTTTTCTCCGAAAGGACAGATATCGAGAAGGAAACAAGTCCCGCAGTCAGGCTTTCTGGCGTGACAGACTTTCCGTCCATGCCAGATGAGCCAGTGATGGGCAGCGGACCAGTCTTCCATAGGGATCGCTTTCTGCAGTCCTTCTTCCACTTCGAGAGGCGTTTTCCCTACCGCGAGCTTCAGACGGTTGGACACGCGGAATACATGGGTGTCTACGGCGATGGCCGGATAATTCCAGAGGACGCTCCGCACCACATTGGCGGTTTTCCGCCCCACCCCGGGCAGACTTGTCAAGGCGTCAAAATCTTCTGGCACCTCCCCGCCGTACCGGTCGAGAAGGATCTGGCAGGTCTCCAGAAGGTGCTTTGCTTTCGAATGGTAGAGACCGCAGTCGCGGATCTCCCGTTCCAATTCGGGAAGGCTCAGCTGGATCATTTTCTCCGGGCTGTCCAGGCGAGGAAAAATACGGGCCGTAATCACATTGACTCTCGCGTCGGTGCACTGGGCAGAAAGCATGACCGCTACGAGAAACGTAAAGGGATTGGAGTAATGAAGCGCCGTTTTCTCATTGCCGTAAGCGGCGGCCAGACGGGCAAGCTGCTCTTTTTTGACAGCCTTGGTGACTCTCATTCCTTCATCAGCAGGTACTCATGTGCTGCCAGAGCCGCTGCCGCTCCTTCTCCTGCCGCGATGATGACCTGCTTATTGGGGCAGTTCGTCACATCCCCTGCCGCGAAAAGGCCGGGCACGGTGGTCCGCCCTTCCTTGTCGGTGATAATCTCCCCGGTGCCGTTCATCTCTACCCCTGCCGGGAGGAAGCCACTGTTGGGAATGCCCCCGGCTTCAACGAAGCACCCTTCCACAGCGATCGTCTTTGTCTCTCCAGAAGCGCTTTTCTTCACGGTGAGGCTCTCCACCTTCTTCGTGCCTTCAATGGTTTCCGGCGTATATCCGAGAAGCACTTCTATATTTTCATGCTCCTTCATGCGCTTCACCAGAATTTCCTGGGCGCGGATGCGGCTCCGCACCACCAGGTACACTTTCGGGCAGAGCGCGGAAAGCTCGATCGCCGCCTGGACAGCGCTGTCCCCGCCGCCGACCACAGCGACCGTTTTCTTCCGGTAGAAAGGCGCGTCGCAGGTGGCGCAGTAGCTCACGCCCCGGCCGGTGAAAGCCGCTTCGCCTGGGATATTCAGAGTGCGGCTCCGCTTGCCGGCGGTAACGATGCAGGTCTTCCCTGCCGCCGTCTTCCCGTCATCCAGATGAAGCGTGAAGGTATCATCCGCCTCATGGACGATGCCTGTCACCTGGGCCGTTTCAAATTCCACCGGGTACTGGCGCAGGTGGGCTTCCATCTTGTCTGCCAGTTCAAATCCGGAAATGGAAGGAAATCCGAGGTAATTCTCAATTTCACTGGTAAGCAGAATCTGCCCGCCAAAATCGGTCGTCACCAGCAGTACTGACAATTCCTTCCGCGCCGCGTAAAGCGCCGCGTTCATCCCGGCAGGCCCGCCGCCGACCACCACTACATCATAGACTTTCATTGCGCATCCCTCACTGACTCATTTTTGAAGGCCGCCTCTTTCCAAAAGAAGCATTCTTCTATATTGATA